>JBFRWR010000716.1:0-4099 GCA_051439685.1 Trichodesmium sp. | reverse complement strand
TGAATACAAAAGACATCACCTCCCACGGCTCATTATAAACTACTTTATTTTTTTTTCAAAAATTCCCGTCATCTTCTCCAATATTGCCAGAAATTGCCAGGGATATCAAGACTAGCAATTAGCTCCCGGAGATTCATCCCAGAGCTTAACGAAGTCAGAAGTCAGAACTCAGAAGTCAGAAGTTGTTTTTTTGGTAGTCCTGCATTGTAATGGTTAAAATATATATTTTTTAATTTCTTCCCACACTCCCCACACCTCCCACACTCCTCACACCCCCTCTACCATTACTATGCACCACCACCATTTTTTTTACGGGGATTTGAGCAAGGCTCCAAAAACATTTCACCTGAAAAGGTGGGGTTGCGCGACCCAATTGTTTTGATAATTTTATCTGTAAAAGTTATGTATCTGTCAATAATTTACCTGAAACTAGACTCATTTAGTTACTTTAAGTATACAAAATTTAATATAATTTTTCATTTTGTTATAATTCAGGTAAAATTATTCACAGGTAACAGCGACCCCAAATCTAATATCCAAAAGACCGCAATTAAATATGTATGATTTTAGACAAATTTAGAACTAGGGTTACTGAGACAGGAGTTAAATTCATTAAAAATGATGGTTTTGTAAGTTAATCGGTGTACGTTTCCAATGTCTAACGCAAGGTGCTAAAGTAATTAAATCTTCAATATTACGATACATTGTAGTGCAGATAGCATCCAAAGGTAAATCATTAGGATCGTAACCGAAAGGATTTTCTATTTCTAGAGCAATTTCTTCAATTCCAAATACGGTAAAACTGATTAGAGCAACTACCATACCAGTCCAAAAATGAAACTCATTAACTATTTGAAATGGCAATGATAGACAGTAAATTAACAATAATTGTCTCAGATGAATTGAGTATGCTAAAGGAATAGGAGTCTTTAAAATTCCCTCACAACCTGTTAACGCTTCAACCATTCTATCCAATAACTGAAACATCGCAGTAAGTTGATAGGGATTAATACAACCACGTTCATATTGATGCTGAAGATAATCACTAATCAAAAAAGCAATATGAATAGGAGGATGATTCATTTTTTTGAGCTTTTCATACCATTCTTTAGGCATATATCCCTCTAATTCTCTATTCACATTCTCACCGCGCAAATGTAATTTACCAGCAATAGCAAAAGCAACTAATAATCTCATTATTTCCTCTTTTGCCTCTCTATCTGCTGGATTATTTTCTTCGACTGACACCCAAATTTGTCGTGCAAAATTCCGAACTGTATTAACTATAACTCCCCATAATTGTCGCCCTTGCCAGAATCTTTCATAAGCTGTATTTGTTCTAAAAACTAATAGTAAACCTAAGACTAAACTAGGAACAATACTACTTTTGCTCGGCAAAGTAACAGGAAAATTTAGGTAGTAAAGTAGAGAAATAAGAAAACCAAATAATCCGCAAAATGTCACCCTAAAAATAATTGCGGGAATGACCGAATATTGCATTTTTAAAATAACTGTTAACCATTCTCGCTTTTCTCTATAAAAACTATATTTGACCCTGTTTGTAGACATATTAATTTACCAAAATTAGACAGATTGGAGTAATCTGTACATTCATAGACACTTTTAGCTGAAGTCAACGAACTAAATTTACAGCAATTTTGAGAGTAGTGAGGTATACTTTAAGACTATTCTGATATTCTCGGTTCCCTAGGGTAATAAAACTTTGTGCCTCGAAAACTCAAAAACTGTTATAAGAGTTTGAAAATACCCTAATAGTAATGGCGATTACTATAAATTAATTTTACTGCCCTTTTTCTAGAAGATAAAGGTAGGCAGGCAAAATGATAATTTTTATTTCAAATTTCGTAGATATACCTTGAAGCTTTCAGCTATTAGTATTTAGTATTTAGTATTTAGCCTTTTTGTGTCAAGACTGCAAACATATTGAGTGTAGATAATAAATTTGTTTATATATAGTTTAAGAAATACTTCAAAATTCAGGTTTAGTCTTTTAAAAGGGAAGTTATTTTTTGTTGAGTTTTTTCTACATATTTATATAGCAATCAGAGACTGTTTGTAAAATAAGTATTAAGATAGGGAAGAGTGAGCAAAATATAACAAGTCTTCAATAATTGATAATTGATAATTGATAATTGATAATTACCTCTCCCTCAAACTGATTGGATTGAATAAAAGGAAAATAAATTCATTGTTTCTCTACGGCGAGTAAGAGACTTTAAACCTTAATTATTCGGTAATAATTCAAGAGATTGAAATTTTGTAGATAGATAGATACATTCCTATATTTTTAATAATAATAGTTGTAGATTATTTCTTCCTGCTTGTTCCCTGTTCCCAGTTAAGTGTTCCCTGTTCCCTACCTCCTTAATTTATATTTCCTGATACATTCAATCTGTCATATGAGGGTTATGAATTGCAAATAATTGAGAATTGCTATATAGAGCGTTTCCCAAAGTCGTGAGATAAGGTTATATTTTTGTCTTTTTGTTCCCTGTTCCCTCAAACCTAAAATTTTGTACCTCATACTTTTGGGAAACTGCTATATTGAAATAATAATTAGGGTAATATTTCAATTATTTTGAATAAAACCAATTTTTTGTTTAGGTTTTTCAGGTTCTAATTTTGGCAAAACTATCAAAAGCAAACTAATTTGTGAAACATTTTGCATCAATTTAACTGGCTCTCCATTGTTTGTAAATCCATGAAACATAATTAAACTAGGATCGGAGTAGCTAATGTCTGATACATGAAAAGTTATGTTTTCACCAAATGATATAAGTTTGACCCCAACTTCATGCTCAGTATCTAAATTACTATCAAACTTTTGCATTTATGAATAAAGTTGCTTGGCTAAGTTACTAGCAGAATTGGCACGGGAAAAATCTGCCAGAAAAATATTTGATTCAGCATCTTTATTTTTCCGTTTATTACTTTCTGCAAAATCACCATAGAAAGCATTTAATTTGGGGTGCATCTCATTCGCAAAAATACTTTTTTCCTATTCCCTATTCTCTGTTCCCTTTTTCCTGCTCCCTAAAACCGATAAATTCTTGGCTTTATTCATAATTGAGATGCACCCTTAATTTTGAACTATCCATAAATTATTTTTGAAATAACTACAGATTAAAATTAATAAATTTAAGAAAAAAACAACCACAAAAAATGAGTATAAATTCCCGAAGCAAAATTAGAAATATCTTCACCATAAATAGTTGTTTTTCTGTTTAGGAAATTTGTGATGAATATTCCCTCGAATAATATAGAATTTGGCTGAAAAATTGTCATTGCGACGAAGGAAGCAATCTCTAAAATCTCTGAGATTGCTTCCTTCAACGAGTGTAAGTGGCAATGAATTACAACAATACTAAATCATTGGTTAATATAGTTTTTATCATCTGAAGTAATTATTGATTATTCATTCTGAAAAATCGTCATTGCGACGATAGGAGGCAATCTCTAAAATCTCTGAGATTTCTTCTTTATACTCAGTTCCAGTGGCAATGAATTACAATACTAAATCATTCGTTAATATAGGTTTTATCATCTGAAGTAATTATTCATTATTCATTCTGAAAAATTGTCATTGCGACGAAGGAAGCAATCTCTAAAATCCCTGAGATTTCTTCCTTCAACTTTGTTCCAGTGGCAATGAATTACAATACTAAATCATAGGTTGATATAGCTTGTATAATTTGAAGTAATTATTGATTATTCATTATCCATTATTAATTAATGAAATGTGGTTAATTGACCTGAAAACTGCTGAGGTAATTATCCATTATTAATTAATTTCATACCCAAACAAATTCGGGTCAACTTCCCCTAATTTCAAATCATCCAACCCATACTCTCCCCAACGTCTCTCCACCATTGCAGCTACATCTGGGTCAGACTCCAAAGTTGCACCCCACTCATGGTCAGTCTCAGGCGGAATTTTTGTCGTCGCATCTATTCCCATCCGACCACCTAAACCAATTTTCTCACTGGCAAAATCTAAACTATCAAAAGGTGTATTAGGCAAAATAAACACATCTCTAGAAGGGTCTACTTTAGAACTAATTGCCCAAACTACTTGACG
>JBFRWR010000715.1:0-5083 GCA_051439685.1 Trichodesmium sp. | reverse complement strand
TTGAAGCGTGGTAGCATTTATCCCCGTGGGGAAGTTCCCATCGAAGTTGTAGCAAACCAGTGTGGTACTTGTCGGTTTGGGGAAGACCCGAAAACATCGGTTTTGGATATTAACTGTCGTACCCACGATGTAGATAATTTATATGTTGTGGATAGTAGTTTTTTCCCATCGAGTGCTGCGGTAACTCCTGCTTTAACAATTATTGCTAATGCTTTGCGAGTAGGAGAACATTTAAAAGAGAGATTACAGTAATAACCTTTATCCCATTATTGTAGTGGACTGACACATCTAAAATAGTGCAAATTTGTAGGGGCGGGTTTTACTGGAAATTTTCATGCTTACCCTAAGATTAAGTAAACCCGCCCCAATGCACAGTTTTATTTAACTGTGTCACGCCACTAGATAAAATTTGTACAACTTATTTTTACATGGCTCCTAAGTAGGAAAAATTGGTTGCTGGGGGTAGAACACGGGGACGCGGAGATGGGAGGGAAAAGGCGCGGTGAATAGTCTCGGTTTTCCATATAACCGGATTTTATATAATTCTTAATTCTTGAACTATCTACCAAGGACTACTAATAAGAGTAAATCCTGACCAATAGAAAGGATGAGAAAAATCCGTGTCTCCTAATCTTTGTAAATTCTCAGGTAAAGGAATTTCTCCTCTGGAAAATTTCAATTTTTCACTTGTTATCTTAACATCTCCTTGAATCATGTTAATTTGAGTTTTTCTGATTGCTACGGCTTTAGTTTGTGCTGTTTTTAACTGTTCGTAAAATTCACTCATTAAGGCTAAAGTGCTAACATCATTAACGTACCACAAACTTGCTAATGCGGACTTTACTCCTGCTTGTAAAGCTAATCCAGCAAAACCTAATTCTACATCTTCATCTCCAACGGCAGTTTGACAAGCACTTAATACTAATAATTGAGCGGGAGGGTTATTCCAACTAATATTTTTAATTTCGTCTAAATGGAGTTGAGTATCGTTAAATTGAATGTAAGAATTTTCAGGTTTTCCTGGTTTAAATTCTGCATGAGTTGCTAAGTGAATAATATTAAAAGCACCGGAAGAAAGTTGTTTTTTTAAGTTATCTAAGGTAAAGTCTTGATTGAGAAATAATTTTCCTGGCCAACCTGTAGAAGTGTTTTTATTGGAAATATTAACTGTTT
The DNA here is from genome assembly GCA_051439685.1 of Trichodesmium sp. Lineage (GTDB taxonomy): Bacteria > Cyanobacteriota > Cyanobacteriia > Cyanobacteriales > Microcoleaceae > Trichodesmium. The sequence continues at coordinate 3,910 of JBFRWR010000715.1, read as the reverse complement.
CTAGGTTCTCATCAATAATTGTTGAAAGTTCAACTGGAACTGCTGGTAAAGGAGTTTTTGTGGGAAATTCTGAGGTGCCCATTCCTAGAATTGTGACTTTTTGAATAGGGGTATAATTGGAGTCAATTAAATTAAATGCAGGAATCATTGCCAGGCTATATTTTTCTACTAAAAATTCCTTGCCGTCATGTAATGCAGCTATGGGTAAAGTACGCAAACCTTTTCCTAAACAAAATAATAAAGTGTCTATTCCTTCTTCTTCTAAGTTCTTTTCAAAAGGTTTAATAATCCATTCATAAAGTTCTTGGGATTGCTCTAAATAGAAGTCTGCAAAGAGTGTTTGAGGATTAGTAATTTCATTATAAAATGATTTAACTGCATCAACTAGGATTTCACGTTTTAACTGTTGAATGTCTTTAACTAGAGGTTCTTTACCTGGAGTAATCAAGACTAAATGTAAAAATTCTGATTCAGGGATTGCCCAAAATACGGCAGTTTTTATATTACTTTTTTGATTAATTTCTACCAATTTTTGTGATATATCATTACCTGTTTGTTCAACTTCAGCAAGGTTTCGATCAAAATAAACTTCAAATTCTTTTTCTAGTCTTTCCTCCATTTTCATTATTTTCTCTGATACAGTCAATTCGGCTATTTTGTACTGCTCTGGTGGATTTTGAGAAAGAGTTTTTTCTGAATTAAAATTGAGGATAAAAATTAGGGAAAGAATAAAGCAAAAAATTGTGATACTGGCTTTATATTTATTCTTGGAGGAAAAAAATTTGCGAAACATTAGAACCTCATTTGATGTTGCAATTTTTTTGACTATTTTAGTCTACTGTTGTCAGAGTGAAGTGAATTTTTAATTTTTCTTAAACTAAAATATAGGAATTTTGATTGCTATTTTAAAGATATAGAAATCAGAAATAATATCTAATAATTTAACTATTTCTGAAAATAATCAAATATAGTTTTTATCTTATTCATAAGACATATTTTTTTTCTTCCCTATTCCCTAAAATGTCTTAAAATTTTGTACAGGACTCAAATAGGATTACTATTATATTTCTTGATATTAAATTAAGTAAGATTTTATCCATTGTTAATTATCAATTATTCATTATTAATTATCCATTGTTAATTATCAATTATTCATTATTAATTATCCATTATCCATTATCCATTATTAATTATCCATTATTAATTATCCATTATCCATTATCCATTATTAATTATCCATTAAAGAACTACTCCCTACTTAGAGTAATCATCCGATCATAAACATGACGAGACAGCTCAGGAAATATTTCCTCATCTTTAGCATAACTAGCATCATCAGCAAAAATGGAGAGAATATAAATAGCTCGATCATCTAAAGTTCTGACAAACGCCACATCTAGACGGTGATTTTGAGTATAACCAATTTTAGAGCCGAAATAGATATTAGTAGGTAAAGATTCACCGAGAAAACCTTTGACTCCATTAGTAGGGTCATTTTGCCATGCTTCTGGTTTTAAATCTCTAGTTAACAAATAAGCCATTCTGGTGCTATATTTGCGAGAAACTGCTTGTCTTGTATAAATTTCATACATTAGTCTGGCAGCTTGATCGCTGGAAATCAGATTTCGCAAAAACTTATCTGATTCATCCCTGAGTTGGCGATCGCGACCAATAGGTCCATTTTGAGTGGGAGAATAAAGTGGATAATTTTTTGTACTTACTCTCAAACCTTGATAATTTGCTTTCTCAAAAAATTCATTAACTGATTTTCTTTTTTCTAACCAAGTATTTAATTTTTCTCCTGCCAATTTACCACCTGATTTAGTATCAGTAATTGCATCCAAAATTTTACTAGCAGAATCATTATGAGATTTCTGTATCATTAGTCTTAAATCTTGATGAAAATTAGATTCTTTTTCTTCATCTATTAAACCTTGTTCAACTGCTCCATAAAATGCAGCCATCCAAAATAATTTAGCTACACTAGCAGGATATCTTAAAACCTGCTGTTGATATCCGGCAAATGTATGATTATTTTGGTTACTAACGTCTATTAAACTAATAGATAAACCTTTTGTTGGCAGCCCTTTTTCTTCTGCAATATTAACCACTTCATCTACTATTTCTTGTAATTGAGGATTATAACCAAGAATAGGTCTTCTACGAACATTATAAGCAAATCCTAAATCTTCTAGAGGTTGTTGAGGAACTGGAGGGACATAGGGAGGTACAAGAGTGGGTGATACTTTTGTTTGAGGATTTTCTGGTATTTTTTCTGATGTTGGGCGACCTCTAAAAGGGAGAGTAATAATCCAGCTAACTGTCATTAATACAGCTATTAAAATAAGTATATTTTTATATTTTAACTGTGATAATGTTGATTTGAGATTTTTGGTTTTGACTCGCCGACGTACTTTAACTGGACGTTGCTTGACTACCTGATATTTTGGACGAACTCGACGAAATGTCTGGGGTGGTAAGTTTTCTGCGTGCATTTGAGTAATATCTAGAAATATAAGTAGTAATAATTTTATTTGTTTTTAGGACTTTACTATAAATAACGCTAAATTTTCAACTATGACTGAGAAATAATTTAAAGGCCATGAACTCTAGCAATTCCCATATTGGTTAAAATACAAAATTAGTTTGTTTTAGGGAATAGATTCATTAATGGATAATTGATAATTGATAATTGATAATTACTTCTGGTTAAAACCGTTACGAAATTGAATATAAGGAAATATTATTTCTTTTTTTCCCCGCGGGAATAGGGAATAGGGAACAGGGAACAGGGAACAGATGGGAGTTTCAACTTTTTTATTTACTTTTTAATTACCCGCAACCTATGGGCGGATTGCTATATAGCAATATGATTTAAGTTGTGAGATATTGGAGAATTTTAGGGAACGGGGAACAGGGAACAGGGAACAGGGAATAAGAAAGAAAAAATGTATTATTGAAATATGATAGCTATATTCTCTTCTTTTTAGAAAAACCTCAATTCTCACATTTGATTCCTGATTGCTATATCTTCTTTCTGAATAGAAATCTCCAATAATAAAAAATCAAATCAATGGGGTTGGATTGAATTATTTTATTTTCAATTTATATAAAGCTGTTGTGCATTGAAAATACTTATTTTTGTTTACCTCTATTCCAAGCTAAACCTGATTAATTCAGACTTATTACCTTCTGAATAACAATTATTCAAAACTGTAGGTTTCACATCAGAACATATTAGCAATTTATGCTTATTTAGGATAACATAATTTATAGGCAAAGCATTTTAAAAAAAAATGAGAAAATTATTAGAGTTACTTATTTTAGGGATAGCTTTCACTGGCAGCTACACTGGAAATTTATCAATCTTTTTAGATTCGGGTATATCTTTTACCAACACAATGAAGTTACTTCAAAATCATAACAAAATTCAGAGAAAATTTATTTTAAATCATCAGGATAATGACCAAGAAAATTTGGCTCAGAGGAAATTAATTAATTCAGAAAGTTCATCAAAATTCCCTATAATTCAATTGGCAGATACTAATTTAAAATTTCGATATTTATCAAGACAAAGTATTTTAAAAGAAGCACCAGTTGGTCCGTCTCAACCTCCGACAAGACCATTAATTGATATTAACTTAAATAAAAGCGGTCGAGACAAAAGAATTAACAAAAAAGCGCCTAATAATATTCAAGAAGACCCCAAGTTTCAACCAGTAATGGAATATGCCATAAAACAGAATCTTGCTGAAGGTTCTATGGCAGAAATTATGCAGGCGATCGCTGATTATTTTATTGGTACTCCCTACAAAGCTGGATTATTAGACCAATCAAATCAAGAATCTTTAGTTATTACTTTAGATGGATTTGATTGTGTATTATTTGTGGAAACTGTCTTGGCAATGGC
>JBFRWR010000714.1:0-11726 GCA_051439685.1 Trichodesmium sp. | reverse complement strand
TTACTTGCGATGAACGAGATAAAAAGGCAAGAAAAGCGATTAAATATCCTTGTTTAATTATTGAGGTTTTATCTCCAGGAACAGAGTCTGTTGACAGAGGAAAAAAATTTCAAAATTATCGTCGCATTTCTACTTTGAAAGAATATGTTTTGGTGAGTGCTAATGAAATAATGCTTGAATGTTTACAGTTGAATGAAAAGGGAGTATGGGAGTTTTATTCTTATCAAGAAGGAGATAATATTGAGTTGAAAAATTTTAATTTTAGTTGTCCTATAGATTTAATTTATGAGGATGTGTTTTTAGGGGAATAATTATAGGAAAAATTAGCGATCGCCAATTTCAGTTATCAGTTATATCATGTTCGGATAATCACTTATAATAAATTTTTTGTTTGTAGTAGGGCTTCAGCCCGAACTGTAGATAGGGCTGAAGCCCTACTACGAGCTTTAATTATAATAACTATTTAACCGACATAGTATCAGTTATCGGTGCGAAATTAACGTTACAAAATTTGTAGGGGCGGGTTTAACCGATAACCTTGATACATGACATTAATTTACCTAAACCCGCCCCCCTTTGTTGGCGCATCTGGGGGCGGGTTTATTTTATTTAATGTTAATACCGATGAATTTTGTACCGAACCCGCCCCTACATTTGTGGCACAATTGAATGCCCGTCTGGGGGCGGGTTTATTTATATTGTTGACTTCCCATTAATTTAACGTGGGAACCCGCCCCTACGTCCGTTAAAAAATTTGTAGGGGCGGGTTTAACCGATAACCTTGATACATGACATTAATTGACCTAAACCCGCCCTGCTGTCAACCTGATACTGGGTAATGATGATATTTGGTGATAATGGGGGCGGGTTTATTTCATTCTTTTATTTCCTACATTAATTTAACGTGGGAACCCGCCCCTACGTCCGTTAAAAAATTTGTAGGGGCGGGTTTTTTCAAGAATCTTGATACATGAAATTAATTTACCTAAACCCGCCCGCCTTTCAACCTGATATTGGGTAATGCTGATATTTGGTGATAATGGGGGCGGGTTTCATCAAGAATATTGATAGATGACATTAATTTACCTAAACCCGCCCCACTTTGTTGGCGCATCTGGGGGCGGGTTTATTTCATTTAATGTTCATACCGATAAATTTCCTGTGGAACCCGCCCCTACATAATTAATGCCCCGATCAAAATCATCAAAGCCTTGACTATACATACGCTTTAGGGTTTTATTCAGTAAATGTACGCAAAGAGGATTATTCGCGTCTGTTGAGAATAGTCAGATCAAATCCGGGTTAAATACACCCGTTGATTGCAAACCGTGAAAATCCTGTATATATATTGGATACAAGCTCTCTATCGTATGGAATTAAACGGTATTTATACCGGATGGTAGAGAATATTTACGGAAAAATTCTTACTTTTTAAAACAAATGGACTCAGAATATTTACGGAAACGATGTTACTTTTGTGAAGAGTTGATGAAGTTAGCGAAATGCTCTTGACAGTAGGGGGGGGTGAAAATAGAATGGGAAAAAGTTCACACAAGAAAAACAAAAAGAGATGAAAAATTGGAACAAAATAGGTCAGTATATTGCTACTAGCGCTGGTGCCGCTCTACTAGCTTCTTTTGCTACCTTAGCTAGCACACCCAAGACCGCAAGTGCTGCTTCGTTATCCTTTGATGGCACCAAATGGGTGTCAGATAACGAGCAGGAAGCCGTGACGGAAATTAAGGGTTTAATGATAGGAGATAATTTTTATAATGTTACATTCGAGCATTTCACATTCTCTACGTAAGAGCGATTACTTAGCATTAGGAGGCTCATTTTATGAGGAGAGTAGCAGTGAGGTAGCAGCAGCAGTAATGTCAGCTTTAGGTAGTAGCTTTTATACGCAGGATTTTGGTGGTAGTCTTTATGATGATTTCGCAGTGGTGGATTCATTTGCGAAAAACTCTAGCGGCCGAGACCTGTTGCGCCTCTATGGTGATCAAAGATGGACTAATTTGGATGCAGACGATGTGGTGTTGGGAGGCACCAGGGGGTCTTGGATGTTCCGAGATGGTGTTCAGCGTGTCGTGGTATTGGAGGTAGCGGAGGGAGGAGGAGGAGTGGTAGAGGTCTCAGCCTCAACACCCGAACCTTCTCTAATTTTTGGTTTTATCACACTAGGTGGTTTAATGCTAGGCAGCAAAAGAAAGATCAAAGGCTAAAAATAAGAAGAGAGAGGAGTTTTCCCTTATCTTTTTTTTCTCAACGATACCTGGCACTTCGGAAGTCAGAAGTTAGGAGTTAGGAGACAGGAGACAGGAGACAGGAGACAGGAGACAGGAGACAGAATGCAGAATGAAGAGGTTAGGATTTAAGTGATGTTCCTGAACAACAACCCCTGAACAATACTGGATGAAACTCTGCTCTGGAAACTGGTAATTCAAAACTGAAAAAGTATAAAAAACGTTCTGTGATAACTGGTAACTCTAGCAACTGAAAACTGAAAACTGAAAACTGAAAACTGATAACTGGTAACTGAAACGATATGGGCAGACCAAAAAGAGAATTTCAATCAGGGTACTCCTACCACATTACAACTAGGTGCAACAACAGAGATTTCAACCTCACCCGTCGAGAAACCAGGGAAATTCTACTACACATAATCAAACAAGCACAGGAAAAATACCCATTTTGATAGAAAAAATAGTCTGGATAGAAATTCCAGCAATAGCAGAGACAGCGATACATTTTATTAAAGCGAACCGTTTTCCCTATTATTCTGTGGAGTGGTAATTTCGGTTATCAGTGTGAAATTAACGTTATATAAAATCTGGTTGAAAAGTCGTCATTGCGACGATAGGAAGCAATCTCCTAAACCCTTGAGATTGCTTTCCTTACGGAATGCTGCGCATTTCTGTTCCAGAATGCTCCGCAAACATGTCACGTTTGCTTTAGCATTCCGTAGGAAAGCGAAACCTTCCACTCCGTTACAGTCGCAATGACGCAAGCTATAGTAATTATCCGGATTCTATATTAAACACATCCCAAATCAACCTGTATTCCGCATACCAGCAGCAATACCATTAAGAGTCAACAAAGCACCTCGCAATAATTCAGCCTTACTATAACGAGAATGAATTACACCAGCAGTGTTCATACCATGCTGACGCAGACGTTTGAGTAAAGCTACCTGCAACATACCCAAGGGAATAATAGTCGCATTCCGTAACTGTACAGAACGCTGTAAGTCTGGCTCTCCATCCAAAGGTCGCTGATGACCAGAAATTTGTAAAACTAAATCTCGTGTCAGCCGATATTCAGTAGAAATTTGCTCAAATAACTTTTCAAACCGTTCTCGGTCTTCTGGTTCAGATAATTCTCGTACATAATAATGAGCAATTTGTAAATCTACCTTTGCTACAGTCATCTCCACTTTAGAAATGACAGTAGTGAAAAACGGCCACTTCAGATAAAAGTATCGTAAAAGCTTCAGATGTTCCTCTGGTTCTTGTTGCACAAACTCTTGTAAAGCAGTTCCCACTCCATACCAAGCAGGTAAGAGGAAGCGACTTTGAGTCCAACTGAATACCCAAGGAATTGCCCGTAAACCAGAAATTGTCTTCTTCTTATCATTCTTCCGGCGAGCTGGACGGGAACTAATCTGTAGTTGACTAATTTCCTGAATAGGTGTAACTTGATAGAAAAATTCGACTAAATCTTCTTGCTCATAAATCAGATTTCGGTAATGGGTACGCGATCGCACTGCAAACTCCTCCATAATCTCATTCCAGCTTTCAATTTCATCAAAACCTGTATGTAGCAAACTAGCTTGAATTACTGCAGTAGTAACATTTTCTAAGTTAGACATTGCTAGCTGAGGCAGAGAATATTTAGAAGCTAACACTTCTCCTTGTTCAGTAATTTTAATCCGTCCACTAATACTCTTACCAGGTTGAGCTAAAATTGCCTTATAAGCTGGACCACCACCGCGTCCCACAGAACCACCACGACCATGAAATATGCGTAAAGCAATCCCATATTCCTGACCTATTTTATGTAAAGCTTTTTGAGCTTTATGAATTTCCCAGTTACTACTCAGGAACCCAGAATCTTTATTACTATCAGAGTAACCCAACATCACTTCCTGAAGATAGGGAGTTTCTAACTCTGAAGTAAAATTAACACTAGGTTGTTCTGCCAATTTTTCATACCCACCAGCAAGTGCAGCTTGATACAGAGGTAACTTAAATAAATCGTTCATTACCCTGGGAGCATTTCTCAAATCTTCTACCGTTTCAAACAGAGGCACTACTTGAATACTACTTGCACCTGTTGCCGGATCGTAAAGTCCTGCTTCTTGAGCTAACAACAATACTTCCAGCAAATCGCTAACATCACGACTCATACTAATAATGTAAGTTTGGCAAATTTCTACTCCAAACTCTACCTGTAGTTGTCGTAATACTCGGAAGGTGTTAATAATTTCGCAGGTTCTCTCGGAAAAAGGTAATTCTGCCGGAATTAATGGGCGACGAGTAGGCAACTCTGTAGATAACCACTCGGTACGCTCTGCTTCGGACATTTCTAGATAAGGTTTAGGCAGAATTTGTAAATATTCAGTAATTTCATTAATTACAGCTTCATGGACAGAAGATTCCTGACGGATATCCAGTCGCGCCAAATTAAAACCAAAAATTTCTACCTGGCAAATCAGATTTTCCAAGTCGCTACAGTTTATACCTGTTTCTGCTAAGTTACGCTGAATTACTTGTAACTCTTCTAGAAACTCCGAACCATTATGATAAACTGCTGTTGTTTCTCGACGCTGGGAGAGAACTTCCATTTCTCTTTGAACTTGATCGCCATTATATAAACGTCTGTTGCGATCGCGAGTATTTTCTAAACGCTTTTTCACATAGGACAACTTTAACCGATAAGGTTCTTGGCGATAACGTATTGCCCATTGCTCATATACTTCTGACATTTTTAAATGGTCACGATCTAATGAGTCGAGCAATTCTGGTAAAACATCACTCCAATGCAAGGACAAACTTAAAAGTTCAATCAGGCGATCGACAGCATTAATATATTTATCTAAGACGATTTGACGTTGATAGGAAGCCGTTTGCCAAGTAACCTCTGGTGTACAGAAAGGGTTGCCATCACGATCTGCTCCTACCCAGGAACCAAACTTACAAAAATTGTAACTCGGTGGTTGTAGATAAGGGAAAGAACCATGTAAAGCTTGCTTAAACCTGCGGTAAAGTTGGGGAGTAGCGTCAAACAGAACTTCTTGAAAGTAATGAAGGGTAGTTTCTACTTCATCTAGCACACTTGGTTTAAATTGATGTAGTTCATCTGTACGCCACCACAAAAGAATTTCTTCTGTTAACTGTTTCTTGAGAGCTTCTGTTTCCCAAGATGAAACTAGAGAATTTTCCCCTCCACCATTTACCTGAGTTTCTGAGAAACTGCGATCTACTAGATCAAGCTCTTGGAGTATTTTGGCAATGCGTCGCTGTTTTGTTCTGATGGTATGACGCACAATTTCTGTGGGATGTGCTGTAAATACTAAACGGATATCTAAATTATCAATTAATCTTTGAATTAATTGAGATGGTACATTGAGAGTCTGTAGTAAAGGAAATAAATAATGAAATGTACCTTCTCCTACAGGTTTGCTTCTGTTATCATTCCAAACTGGTATACTACCAATGCGCAAAGAACAACTTTCACCATCTTTAGCTACATCATCTTTAAATATCAATTTTCCTGAACTTTTGTTGCTGGAGTAAGCTAATTGCTGATTTCTTTGTTCATAATGTTGTTCGACAATATTGATTAACTGAAAATAGAGAGCAAAAGCTCGAGCTGCTCGAATTGCATCTTTAAGTTCTAGTTTTTCAATCAGTTCTACAATTTCTGAACCGAGAAAGTTAGGAGCTTGTCCTTCAGGGGAGTTAACCGAACGCATTTTCTGGAGTATATCTACTAATTCTTGGCCACATTCCTGCCTTAGCACTAACTCCCATAAATCTTCAACTATTTTGATTCGATTACTCAGAAACACATCCGAAGCTGTGATCTGGGTATCGTTTAACCCTGATTCTTTCATTGTCTGTTCTGACTTTAATAGTGAAGTCATATTGTTTGTTCCTCTATAATTGTTAATATCTCAAATAAATGTATGTTTTGATACTTTATACCCGGATTAGACGGGATTTAACTTGACTTGATGGAAACCTGAACCATAAACAATATTCTGGTTAGAATATTGACCCAAAAGTGCCTATGTAGCTTCTGCACAAAGCACTTGATTAATTGCAGACACTTAATTTTGCTATTTTTTAGATAGGCAATTCTGGCATCTCACGACTAAGAGCGATCGGCAAAAATATATAAAATTTAATCTGTGGAAAATGGAAATTTTTAATTTAACTAGATTATGATACCAATAAATTTTGGTGATTTTCAAGGGATTTATGACTGAAGTGAGAACTCCAGAGTATCAGCCATAGTTTGAATATTAGGTACTTGAGTATTACTAAGTTCTCAAAATCGCTTGTACTAATAGGGTTTTTCTTAATCATAATTTTATTTTTCCCTATTTCTCAGAAAGTGTTTGTAAACCAAAGATTAAGAAAGCTAGAGTGTTTTAGATTAGGTATGTTCGGTGGGTTATAATGAACAGTTAATATTTTGCTTCCCCAGCATCTAAGTATTGCCGCCTTTTTCCTGAAGGAATGCTGCGCATACATATATTGCTTTAGCAAAACCAATTCTACACCTAGATTGAATATTCTTTTGACAAATACTCTCTAAAGTTTACTTTTCACAACCTAACGTGCAATGGATTTTTTTTCATAGCTATTTTCATTATCCCCTCTCTTATCAAGAATTATTTTATCTATACTGAATATCACTCTGCGAGAGTTATAGTAATTTTCTTAATATTTTTGTTCATCCTTGAGCAATTCTTGACCAATAAATCATGTCTCAAGTCTTCCCAAATACAAATTATTTTGGTATTTTAAACATCTAGGAATTAACTGGAGTAACTGTTTCGCTACGCTATTGATGTTGGGAGTATTTCAAATATATAGAGATAGTTCGGGTACACGAGTGTCACTAAAATGACCTTTAGTTATTTTCAGGACTTACGCAGGAGAAACCAGAAACCCGGTTTCTTGTAGACATCTTTGATTAAAAACAAGAATTTATCGTAGAAACCCGGTTTCTTTGTGTAAGTCCTAATTTTGTTAATAAACTGACTCAGTTACAGCTAACTGAGTAGGGATAACTAGGGGTAGAGAATTGAAAATATTTAGTTGATGGATGTTGCGTAAGTTCTTGATTATTATATTGATCGGGGCACAAAAAATTCTGCATTGCATAATTGTGGGATGATTTTGTCGATTGAGGATCGAGTATAATCTCCATGTCTCCGTGTCAGACTCAATCATCCCAGTATTCAGCAAAGCCAAAAATTATGCCCCCATTCCTGAAATTGAAATACAATTACAAATCAGATGGGTTGTGGGGAAAATTAAGCATTGGTAAGCGATCGCCCCGAAATATTTCCTCACTAGACAAGCCAACTTCTAATAATAACTCATTGATGGCTTTATTGCTCAACAAACCTACTAAAAATGGACAAGTGGCCAAGCTCAGTACAATGTCTGAGGAAATTTGCCAATTAGGGGTTACGACTGTAGAATTTTCAGAGGAATTTTCTCGAAAAGATTGCATTTGTATTACCTCGTTTACATATTCTCCGACTTCAAGGTACGGATGTTTTTCTAATTATCTTAATTGATTGTCTGGGCTATGGAATTGATTAGTTATAGAGAAATATTTTTACAGGATTTGAATAGTTTTTGAATTTGTTACTTGTTGATTATACACTAAATTCTCGACTGAAAGATAAAGGTCTAGATAAATTTTTGTGATTAAACTTAGTCTTGAATATCTATAGCAGTCCTATTTTATTTGTGTATAAAAACCGCTTTGAGGGAACAGGTAACAGGCCAAAGTTACAGTTTTGTTTCTACTTTTTGATTACCTGCAACCTATGCGCGGATTGCTATAATTCTGATTTAAGTAGGTCTGGCTGATTAAATATCAAAGTATTAAAAAATCAAGTTACACTCGATAAAAATGCTTTTCTCTGTCTGAAAATTTCCTGACTATTCTCTGTTCTCTGAGAGCTGAAATTACTGTAAAACTCAAGTTTCAAATCACTAAAATCCAACTTCTGACTTGAGGGAAACGGTATGAGGTTGATGGCTCTCTGGAATCTTTACCTAATTTATTATTGCCTGAATTATTGATGATTTAGAGGTAAATTTTATGTATATAGAGTATAATATATAGCCTATAATTTTAAGTGATATTTGATTAATTTTAGCCAGAGGCTTTTATTTATCTCTAGAGATAGGCTACAGTCCTAGATGTTACCAATGAATAGTTAAGCCGATCGAGGGAGTCTCCCAAACCAAGGAGAAGATGAAAGGGAATAAAAAAATATTGACAGAAAATCAATCCCCCCTGGGAATATGGGCTGAGGAAGCTTTAGGACTTCCAGAGGTACAGGTACAGGTAAGGTTGCGAGGAAATCATCTACATATTCTTTGTGAAGCAGAAAAATGTCCCGAAATGAACTTTGCGCTGGCCCAGTTTTCCCTAGCTCTGAGTGAAATTGATATAGAGTCTCTACTACCTCCGAATCAACCTCGAATTTATCAGATGTTTCTCTGTGGCCGGACTTTGGGACGAAGACGGCCTGATTGGACGGTAAAGCTTGATAGTAATCAGGTGGCAACTCAGGCCAAAAAGCTCAATGTTCCTGAAAATTCAGATGACCTAGCAACTAATTCTTACTTAAAATCTAATTATGCTTCTCCTCAAAAATACCGAGAAAGTTACAATGGCACTCAAGCTTTAGTAGAGGAAAATTTAGTTAAGGTTGCCACTGAAAAATCTTGGAAACTAGATATTAGTCAGGATAGTAGCTCGGAAGTCGTTTCAAGTCATGCTCAGGGAGCTGTCTTGACAAATGAAATATTAGACGAGAGTCAGTTGGTTTCATCGCCAAATTTGAACCCAGATAATTCTTTGGCCACTGAACCACAAGAGTCTCAGGAGGTAGAACCGGAGTTAGAGGCTAAAACAGAGTCTAATCCTTATCTAATTGATTCTACTCTGACAGTTTCTTCTCAAAGATTGGCTCAATATGGTCATCCAGATGCAATTGCTAGTTATCTAAGTGAAATTTTAGGGGAGTTAGGGGTTTGCGTAAATGTCAAGATTCGAGAAAAACAAATTAAGGAAAAATTAACAGAAACGACCCCACAATTAGAAAATTCTCAAAAAAATCACAAATTAAAAACTCAAAAAATATTATGGGTATCTTGTGAAGCTGCTTATAGTCCCGATCCATCTTTGTTAGCGGAACCGATTACTCAAAAGCTGCGAGACCTTAAGTTAAAAGATTTCCATGAAGCTTTAATTTCTCTACTGGTTCAGGGTGAAACTGCACCAGACTGGATGTTGCGGGTAGACCTAACTCCACCTGACTTGATGTTAAAAGAATGGGCAAGTTGGGGGGACGTAGCAGCAATTGAAAGGTTGCTCAAACAAAAATTGGCAACTCAGGGAGTAGATATTCGAGCTACCCTGAAAGAATCAACTTTACATTTATTCTGCACTAATACTAATAAGTCAAATCAAGACGCTCCAGATAAACAGAAAACAAAAGAAGCGATCGCCACGGAATTAACAAAAATCCTACCAAGAGGTATTGAAGCTGCGACTATTTATGGTTGTACCATTGATGCAACTAAGCAAAAAAAAGCAGAGTCACCTTTGTGGATAGACTGGTTGAATTTACCAGCATCTAATAATTCTGAGTTAGCTGCTGATGCTAAAGTTTTGGCAAGTCAGGGAAATTATGAAGCGATTAGTTTTCTGTTAAATAGATTACTTAATCCTGACCTGGACCTTAAACTACAAACAGGGGGTATCCGTGTTTTAATATTGCCCAAGCAGGGGTTATTACACGTTATGAGTGAAGCACCTACCTGTCCTTCGCAATCTCAGGTAGGACCACCTATTGTCAAATTGTTACGCCAACTGAAAATTCCTGGAATTACTGGGATTAGGGTTTATGGCCGTCGTGCTGGACAAAAGTTGCCTTTGTGGCGTTATGGTATTAATTTAACTACTACCAGTCGCCAGTATTCGGAAAAAGCTCCAGAATTTGCTGCTACTGCTGATATGGATTTATTGTTAGGAAAAAAAGCAGATCAAGTTTTCCTAAAATTAACACCACAAACAACTGAAAAGACTGACTCGAAGTTGTTGCTTCCTGGCAGTTATAAGTTGACAGCACAAATTTTTACAGCTATTCAACAGTTACTGATTGGTTCTCGTTTATTTATTCCTAATGAAGAAATTTCGACACAAGTTAGTAATTCACTGACATATAATACTCGTAATTATGGTAAGTGGGTGACTGCGATTGCTTATGCTACTATCGGGATTTTCTTCACAGTTCAAGCTGATTTAAAAATAGGTAAAATCTTAGAGAAAATTCCAGATATTTCTCTAGATACAAATAATTGTCAAGGTCGAAATTGTCAAACTCCAACTGAAGATAATATAGATGGAAAAGAAGCTTCAGAATTGACGAGTTATCCTACTTTTAACAGTCCACAATTAGATGAACAGTTAGTTCGTTATCAAGAGTATTTAAAAGTAGAAAAACAACCACCTGATGTTTTAATAGTTGGCAGTTCTAGGGCATTGAGAGGAGTTAATCCAACCGTGCTTGAGCAAAGTTTAGCAACTTTAGGATATCCTGATTTAAGAATTTATAATTTTGGGGTAAATGGAGCAACTGCTCAAATAGTAGATTTGATTGTTAGGCAGATGTTACCTACAGAACAATTGCCAAAATTAATTATTTTTGCTGATGGAGTTCGGGCTTTAAATAGTGGTAGAGTTGATCGAACTTTTGATATTATTGCTAGTTCAGAAGGTTATGAACAAGTAGATGCTGGTACATTTGCCATTGGAGATAAATCAGGAAATTTAGCTAATTCTGGAATTAAGAAATATACGCAAATATTCAGCAATATCCAGGAAAAAGTTGAGCAAATATCGGTTACTTATCAGCAGCGTGAGCACCTCAAAAGTTTAATTGTTTCAATTGTTAATAATCCGGGAAACTGGAATTTTTGGCAGCAACAAGAAAACTCAGCTTTAGCAGCAGAAAATATTCAAGAATTAGATGGATTTCAAAGTAACGGTTTTCTGCCAATTTCTATTAAGTTTGAGCCAGAAAGTTACTATGAAAATTATGCTAAAGTTTCTGGTGATTATGATGCTGATTATGCTGACTTTCAGTTGCCAGGAAAACAAACAACTGCCCTCAAAAATTTACTAGAATATACTCAGTCAAAAGGAATTAATTTTGTCTTTGTCAATATGCCTTTAACTAACGTATATTTAGACGAAGCAAGAACTGGTTATGAACAAAAGTTTCAGGAATATATGCAGCAAGTATCTTTAGAATATGCCAACTTTTTATTCCGAGATTTAGGTACTGCTTGGCCTGAGAATTATGTGAACTTTTCCGATCCTAGTCATCTAAACCGTTATGGAGCGATCGCTGTTTCTCAAGAGTTAGGGCAAGATGATATTATTCCTTGGCCAGAACCGTAGTT
>JBFRWR010000713.1:0-3162 GCA_051439685.1 Trichodesmium sp. | reverse complement strand
TTAGCTGGAAAATCTGAAACGGATGAAGATTTAGGAGCAGAATCAAAAGCAGGCATTGTTGTTTCTGCCACATCAAATAAATTTAATTGCCCTATATCCCGGTCTTTATTTCTATCTTGCGCCCATTTCATTACACCTTCTAAATCTTTGATTAATTGGTGACGGTTTGGTTCAATTTTATCGAATGCTCCACATTTAATTAGTGATTCTAAAGTACGACTATTAAGAGCATTAAGATTAACTCGGTCACATAGATCGGCTAAAGACTTAAATTTTCCCCCTTCTTTTCTTGCTTCTAAAATTGCTTCTATTGCTCCTTCTCCTACATTTTTTACGGCGGATAATCCAAATAAAATTTTATCTTTTGTTTCCCCTGTAGCTACTTTTGGCAAGGGAGTAAAATCTACTTCTGACTTATTAATATTTGGCGGTTCGACTTCGATATTAAACTTTGGATTTTGACAATTAGCAATATATTTTTGTACTTTATCTTGGTCTCCACTATTAGCTGTTAGTAAAGCTGCCATATATTCGACTGGATAATTAGCTTTTAGATAAGCAGTTTGATAAGCTACATAAGCATAAGCTGTGGAATGAGATTTGTTAAAACAGTTAGAGGCAACTAACCCATTTGCTAAGACAAAGTTATGGTCTTTAGCTACTCCAATATCATAAACTTTTTCTGTTTTTGCTAGTTTGCGAGAAACTATTTTAACCACGACTATAACTCCTTTTTAAAGGTTAAAATTTAAAAGTAAGATTTTCTTGATTTGCTTTATTTTAGAGACTGTTTGTAAAATAATTATTAAGATAGGGAAGAGTGACGAAAATATAACAAGTCTTCAATAATTGATAATTGATAATTACCTCTCCCTCAAACAGATTGGATTGAATAAAAGGAAAATAAATTTATTGTTTCTCTACTGTTAGTGAGAGACTTTAAACCTTAATTACGTTAATAATTCAAGAGATTGAAATCTTGTAGATAGATAGATACATTCCTATATTTTTAATAATAATAGTTGTAGATTATTTTTTCCTGCTTGTTCCCTGTTCCCTATCTCCTTAATTTATATTTCCTGATACATTCAATCTGTAACTAATACTAACATAAAACCTATTTACTATCTTTTACCGAAAATTTCAGCTATAAAGCCTCTCTTTACAATTAATAATTAATAATTGATAATTATCAATAGTTTTCATGCTCTACTATCCATTAATGAGCCAATCTTCTTTTTGATAAGAAGAGGTAATTTTAAATTCTAAATTCTTCCAATTCATTTTCTTTCCTACAACATTTGCTATTGCTGAGAAACTATACTTTCTTTGGTTGAATAAAAAGTCATGCGTAGGGACGAACGACCCCCAATACTTTTTATCCTATCACAAAAATTGTGAGGTTGCAACTGAATTTCCTCTGACCCGCGATTTTTTTTACTAGGAGCTTCAGAGAATGAATATGAATTAAGATTAACAATTTAAGCACAAGGCTCATGACTAAGAACTCAAGAGGCAATCTTCACCTTTGAAAATCTCAGTTAAAGTTTGATAGGCGATCGCAACAGAGATGGAAAGATTCGATTGACGAAAAACAAGTCTTTGTTGAAGCTTGACAACATGAAAATATTTCGATTAAACTTGTTGAATAAAAAGTCATGTGTAGGGGCGAACGATCCCCACTACTTTTTATCCTATCACAAAAATTGTGAGGTTGCAACTGAATTTCCTCTCACGCGCGATTTTTTTTACTAGGAGCTTCAGAGAATGAAAATAAATTAAGATTAGGAATTTAAGCACAAGGCTGATAACTAAGGACTCAAGAGGCAATCTTCATCTATCAGTCAAAGTCTGATAACTGATAAAAAGCATTCCCTACAAAAAATGCAGTTCGGACTTAGAAAGCTAGCTGATGAATGTTCACCTCTAAACGCTTCACATCCAAATTACGCTCAAAAATTTCATCAATAGGCAGCATTTGACCATCTTCAGTCATAAACTTATGTTCTGGTGTTGCTCGAATAATTGTTCCATCTTCCAGACTATATTCATAAACTTCCTGCATTCCCCGATTATGCCATTGAGCGATTGGTTGTGTATAAACATATCCATTCTTATCTACCGAATAAACAGTACATTCAATCTTATCTTCTACAATCTTACCGATAGGAATAGCACCATATTCTACAGTCATAATTTCTGCCTCATAAGCCAAACAATATTCAGCAAATTTAATCATCTGTTCAAACAAATCTTGTGCGACTGCAGAATGAACACCTCTTTGAGTCGCACCATCAATAAATATTTCTCGGTGCTTTTCCATTTCTGAAACTTTCTTTTTACCCATGCAGTTGTGAACTATAAAATCATTAGCAATGAAGTTATGAGTTTCGGAAATTGTCAAATCAAAAACTTCTTCTTTGCCAATATATTCTATGGAAGTAATCTCATCCCAAAATACCTCATAATTAGGGAGTAGGAAGTAGGGAGTAGGGAGTAGGGAATAGGGAATAGTAATTACATCGCAACTTCTGACTTCGAGCTTTGATTGGCAAGATGTTTTTGCAGGGTTGCTCAAATCCCCATTACAAAAATAACTTCTGACTTCGTTAGATATTTGACTGCTATGATTAATCGGAATTTTATTTGATAAACCTAAGCGATCGCCTACAGAAAAATCTTTTAAAGGTTTCCATCCTAAAATTGTATAAAAAAGGTGGTCGTTTGTAGCTTTAATTTTCCGATTTGTACGAGTGGTAATTTCCCAAACATCTCGCACACCATTAGGATGAATTTCTGTTATTGGTTGTTGCACAATTTTTTGACTTTTGATGTCTAAAGAAAAGATTTTTCGACTCAACCAATACTCAGGTTTGGCAGCTATTTCTTTGAGACTAACCAATTTGCCTGTTGCTGCATCTATTACTTTTGTCGAACCACTCAAACAACGGCGTAATAAATCTGCTTCTCCTAAAGAATATCCTGCTAAATCTTGAGCCATTTTCATAATTTGTTCTTGATAACAATTATGAACAACTACTCCTTCGGCTAGAAAATAAGGTGAGTTTTGGTCTTCCATTTCTAAATCGAAACATTCTGCTTTTCCTGCTTCTTCCACAGAGATAACATAAACAAGTCTGACATCTTGTAAATAAGTTTTTT
>JBFRWR010000712.1:0-4797 GCA_051439685.1 Trichodesmium sp. | reverse complement strand
TTCTTAATTGAGTTGTTACTTCATTAACTGCTTGCTGACCATTGCGTAGAGATAGCCATCCTGTTAAACCTACTGCTGCAAAAATTTGAACGACGAAAGGTACTATTAAAATCGATTGTAGAGGTATACTTATGCTGACTTTTATAGGGCGAATAAAGGTTGTAGGAGTCGGATTTCTATTGATGGCCATAGGATTTTATGACTGCCATTTGATTTTGTTTGATTTGTATAATTGTATAGCGCTACTTGAATCGGGAATAGGGAATAGCGGTGCGACCCCGCGTCGGCGTAAGACGCAAGGGAACGCGCACCAAGAGAGGGAACAGGGAACAGTAGACTGTTAAGGAGTTCCATTATTTACAACTTTCTTCACTTTAATGCGTAGTGCTATAACTTCTCAGTTTTTTAATTTCTACTTCTATTTAATTTCTACTTATAGGAAAGATAGAAAATAATAGCTGGTATTTTTTTATAGTTTTCGAGGGTTGTTATTATTTGTCAGTAAAACTAGATTTTTAAATTTAAAACACACAAAATCAGTCATCATTTATCAGTTTTTTCTGTATAGTATTATAGAGATTTTTTGCCGAATAATTAATAATTAATAATTAATGATTAAATAATGATGGTTTAAAGCCTCCCCTTTTAAGGGAAAAAAAAGAAATAATATAGCAGATTTCACTAAGCGTGAGGTACACCTGCGTGAGCAAGATGCTCACACTGATAAAATTTAATTATCAATATCTGTACCCCACTATAGCAATCCTATTTTATTCGTGGCAAAAATCTTACTGCCTTTTAGGCAACAGGCAACAGCTCCAGAAGGCAACAGGTAAGAGTTTCAACTTTTTTATCTACTTTTTGATTTGTCGCGACCTATTTAGGATTGCTATATGTAGAAGGTCTTTTGCCATTGTTATCTTACAAGTACAATTATTCCTCCAAATGTTGGGAGGTCCCCCCACACTTCCCACACTTCCTTGACGCACTACCAATTAAACTAACCCAAACCTTTCTTGAAGAAAATAAGCACTTAACATCTTCATCAAAAGTACATCTACAGAAGAGCGTTGCTTTTCATCCATAGTTGGTAGTTGGTCAAGTAAATCAATGATTGCTTTGTGGTTATAAAAAGGTATATTAGACATTGCCGAACTTCCCAGGGTATCTTGGAGAAGTTCTTGTAAGGGTTCATTTGGCTTGAAAGTTGAGGGAGGAGTCAGAAATGGATGTTTTTGGCGTTTATAAATTGTCTCAGTAATTAATGGTTTTGCTGCTTCTCTTAAGACATATTTTTCTGTCAGACCATGAATTTTCATTGAAACAGGCATATTTCGCACTAATTCTACAACTTTGTGATCTAAAAAGGGTACCCTTCCTTCAATTGAGTTTGCCATCTCAACACCATCACCTAACATTCGCAAAATGTAATTAGGTAAGAAAGTTTTAGACCACAAATAAAGAGATTGGTGAACAGGTTCTTTTTTAGTAAGTTGTCCTTGTACGTCTATCTGATTAAAAAAGATACGATATACATCCTTTTGGTCAAACTTAGCCATAAATTCTGGTGAATAGAAAGGAAGAGACTTGAGATATCCCTCAGCAAAAGCTTGCATCCAAGATGGAATAAAGCCTAGCAAACGTTGAACAGTCTTTAAGAATTCATTGGAGCTATTTTGCGCCAATAAAAACCCCCCTGAAACTTGATTTTTCAGCTTTAAATCTTCTAGAAGAATTTTTACTGTTTCCTTGTCCTGATCTTGTTGATTGTAAAGCAACATATCTTGGCGGAAATGAACATAACCGCCAAATATTTCGTCTGAACCTTCCCCCGTAAGGACAACTTTATAACCTGCATCTCTCGTCGATTTACTTAACAGATATTTTGCTGTTGTATGACCATTGAGACAAAGTCTTTCACAGTACCAAATTGAATCTGCAAAGTTTTCAACTAAGTCAGATTCGCGAATAGGAATAGTATGTAAATTAGCACCAGTATATGTTGCTGTTTCACGAGCCAATGATTCTTCGTCATACGCTTCATGGTCAAAAGCAAGAGTAAATGCTTGAATAGGTTGATCACTATGTTTTGCTGCTATTCCCAAAACTGTAGATGAATCAAGACCACCACTGAGATAACAACCAACTGGTACATCTGCTCTTAAGCGTAGTTTTACAGCTTCATCTAATGTATAGCGAAGTTGTTCAATATAATCAGATGGAGCTTGTTTTGATGAAGAATCATTAATGACTGGATAATCAAAATCCCAATAACGTTGTAGTTTGATTCCAGAGCGAGATGCTATGAGAAAATGACCGGGTGGTACTTGATAAACATTAGCAAACATAGTCAGGTGTGAATCCCAAATACCATGTTCAGTTTGCCAAAAAGCTTGATGATTCCAAGAAGCTGGAACTCCCGCAGCTAATAAAGCTTTAATTTCTGAAGCGATATAAAGCGTGTTTTGATAGTAACTATAGTAAAGGGGTTTGATACCAAAACGGTCTCGTGCTGCGAAAAGTAATTCATTACGTTCATCCCAAATCACAAAAGCAAATTCACCTCTGAGATGATGCAGACATTGTGTCCCAAATTCGTTATATAAATGAAGAGCTATCTCACTATCGGAATTTGTTTTTAATTTATATCCCCATCGTCGCAAATCACTTTGTATACGCTCAAAGTCATAAAATTCTCCATTGACAATAATGTGTAGTGTTTCATCGGGGTTAGAAATCGGTTGTTCCCCATGATTAATATCAATAATACTAAGTCTTGTATGTCCTAAACCAACTCGGTGGTCAGCAGAAATCCACAACCCTTGTCCATCTGGACCTCGATGCTTTAAACAATCCATTCCTCGTTTTAAAGAGGATTCTGCAATGGGTTCGTCATTTGAAAACAATGCTACTATGCCACACATAAAATTTATTATTTTTAGTAAATCTCAAGAAAGTATACCTGCATTTCTCAACTTTTACAATTTGTAAGTTATATCATGTCCGGTTGAATAGTTATAAATAAATGAGGGAGGAGTCAGGAGTCAGGAGTCAGGAGTCAGGAGGGAAGAGAGGAGAAAGGAAGTATAAAAAGGAGAAAGTTTTTTTATCACTAATTATCCGGACATGATATTATATCAATTCCGAATAACAAGACCATCATAAGCCATAACAATATTTTGATGAAAATCTTTGATAGATGCAAAAAGCAACTCTTTACTTTTAGTATCTGGATACTGTTTAGCACCAAAATGAGTTACGATCGCCTTCTCAGCATTGGTACCAGTTAGCACTGCTTTAAGTTGCTCTATGTCAAGATGAAATCCATTTGTTTTCTCTCCTCCAACTGGGCAAGATTCAACAATGAGAATATCGCAATCTTTAGTTATATTTAAGAGAGCATCACATAAAATCGTATCAACACAATAACAAATAGATTTGTTCTCTAATTGTAATTGAGCGCCAATAACTGGAGTATTATGTTTTAAGGTTTGAGTCTTGATGGTAAAATCATCGAAATTCAAGGTTGTATCTTTAGCAACTCGAATATCAACAGGAAATCCTAGTTTCTCCCTCGGTTTCACAAACGGATAAGAAAACAAAGTCTCCAAATAACTCTTTAGACTTTCATGGATAACAATTGTCAGGGAAGCAGGCTGAAACATCGGTAAAATATGTAGCCCATAACAGTGGTCTAAATGCAAGTGTGAAAGCATAACAGTAACATTTTTATTACGAACGCTTTCCCTATCTATTTTTCTAACCCCAGTACCTAAGTCAAATAAAACAACATCTCTATCATTTACAAATACCCCTATACAATTAGTAGCACCTAATGTGCTGTCAAACCAACCGGAAGTTCCATAAAAGACGATTTCCGATGCTTTAGTCTCCTCTTTCATCAAAGTATCTCCTTATTTTTACAGCATATTCGTTGTTTTCATCGTGCCATTGCCATGCTCCAAATTCATTAATTTTTAGAGAATCTGCGATCGCAAACTTATCATTCTCAATTAATTTGTGGCGACTAGCATAACGACGATTTTCATAATTTCCCTGAACAATATGATAAATTCTATTTTCCAGACAAGAAATTCTTCCTTCAATACTATTAAAAACTTTGTCTCCCCAAGTATGATATACATTGTACAATCCCTGACTTAAAGAGAGGGTTTTGAACAAAATCGAATGATATCCCATAGCGGATGCCAATAAAACTTTGTCGCCACCACCTACAATCATAAAGTCAGGAAAGCCTATTTCGCTAATAGTAGTCGCCTTTGTAGCCCATCCAAAGCCTGGAGAACATCCAAGACTTAAGCTAATGCCACTTTTACTGAAATAATCCTTAACTGTAATATCGCGATTGAAACTTTTGACTACAGATTTGCGACTCATTCCAGTTGGAGAAAAATCGCCATTCTCAAACTTTACATCTTCGACTTGATTAAATATTTGAACGAGTCGGTAGGTTTCCAGTTTCTCTTTTAATTGTTCTTGCCAACTATTGTTAGTAAAAATTATATCTGCATCAGCCCAAATAACATATTGATGGTCTTTCTTTAAATGAGATAAAGCTACGTTATAGAACCTTTCTTTCTGCCAAACGATGGAAACTGAGGGAATATTGATTATTCTAATATTTTGCTGTCTAACAATACTATCAATATCTAAGCCATAACAAACTAGAATTATATCAACTTGCCTACTTAAGTTATCTAATGTTTGGAGAAGCGCAATATACCTACTTTCACTATTGGAAAAATTAAAATAAGCCAGAATAGCAACTGTATCCAT
>JBFRWR010000711.1:0-6447 GCA_051439685.1 Trichodesmium sp. | reverse complement strand
CCCAATGATGTGCTTGGCTGCGGTCTATATCAAACAATATACTAGCCAAATCAAAGGTTGGGTAACATTTAAAGTAGAAGAGAATATAGAATAATTTGTCCTTACTGGTGCGTAAACGAGCCTTACGGCCTCCTCCAACAGAGCGTTGACGAGGTTTTGAGTGCAATGTTTGCTCATATATTTGGTGAAAAGACTTCAACAAGGATTCAAATGCTTTACGGTTTAAGGAGTGTTAATGCTCTTAGTAACCTGTCTTGTTTTAGGGCTCGTTCAACGTTTAGCATTCTTCTGGCCAATTTATTCTTTGCTCATTCTACCTTATTTCCCAACAACTCTAATAAACAAAAAACAATACTTGTCTTAATTATTAATTATTAACTATTAATTATTAATTATTCGGTAAGTATTCAGCTATTAGCAATAAAATATAGCCCTTAAGTGCAATAAATATAAACTTTTAATGTTAAGGGAGATAGCTTTTGTAGTCAGATTTAACTCTAACTCAATTAATACAGCAATACCTGATAGCTGTTAGCTGACGACTGAATGCTTACGTCAGCTTTAAGTTAATATTCAATATTTAATATCTTCAAATATTTGGCAGTCAGATCATAATTATCTGAAATTGAATGAAAAACTAACATCGAAAAAAATCAAACTATTGATACATTTTGAAGATTTTGTATTATTATAAAGTAATTTGGCTAATTTAAAAATAGAGAAATAAGTTCAAATAGACAATGAACTTATCTCAATCAAGCAGAGTAGAATTTACTGATGATTTAAACATCTGTCGAATTTTGAATGGAATGTGGCAAGTATCCGGTACTCATGGACGGATTAATCCAAAATCTGCAATTCAAAGTATGTTTGACTATGTGAAGTCTCTCCCGTTAAATCAAAGATTATAACGGGAAGCTCACAAAACAGAGATAATTAAATCCAAGTCTCAGAAGTTTCTTGTTTCACAGGCTGACTAATATCTAAACCTCCACCAGCAGACAAGATGATACCTACCTCGTTTAATACTTGATTTAATATGTTAACAGCAGCATTCTCATCTCTATCTAAAACCGTTTTACATTAGCAAAGCGTACCCTACTCAAGTAGACTTTTTATATTAGCTTTTTTAGCTTGCTTTATACTCAGAACTAATACTTATAAAAGGATTTGAAAATATGTCTGATTCATTTACTTCAGAAATTAGCGACAGAATTTGTTCCCACATGAATGAAGACCATCAAGATGCTGTACTTTTGTATGCTCAAAAATTTGGTAATTCTCCCAATTCTACAGCAGCAAAAATGCTTTCTATTGATGCTCAAGGTATGAATTTAACTGCTGAAGTTAGTGGGGAAAGTTTACCGATAAGAATTGAGTTTGACCATAATTTAAAGGATGCTGAAGATGCTCATCATACTCTTATTGATATGTTGAAACAAGCTCGCAGTTAACAGTGAATAAATTTTTGATTTGGAATTAATAAATTAGCTTCTGTTGATTTGTCGAGAGTAACTCTCTATATCTGGAGATGGAAATGTCGGTTGCTCTGAGGTGAGTCTTTCCCGACTCTGAAGACTCTACTATTGCGTAGAGAGTAATAGTCAATTTCATTTGCTGAAGCTCCCGGAGGTGGGTGATAAAATTTTTTCCTCTTCTATTGCGTAGAGAGTAATAGTCAATTTCATTTGCTGAAGCTCTCGGAGGTGGAGGGTGAAAATTATTTGCTTCTCATCTCTTCATCTTCCCCACGCTTCCTAATTATAGTTTGCTGAATAAATCTCAAAGACTTTACATATAAAGCATTTAGCCTTTTTATATCCTGAAAAAGTACAAGGTTTTCGGTCTCTAGAGCTGCAATAAAGTTAGGATTTTAGGCTGACTATGGAAGAAAAATCCAGGAACAATTATTTCTCTGATGCTCTCTGTCTTCTATCCCTTCCCGCACTTCCTGCACTCCCCAACTTCCCCACAATCCCTAATTCAAAACCGACCTCCCCATCATTTTCCGATAACGCCATTCCAACTCCTTCCTTAACAGAGGCCAACTATTCAAACTTTCATCCTTCTCCATCACCCGAAAAGCAGCATCTCGCGCCAACTCCAAAACCTCCTGATCCTCAACCAGACTTGCTAAAGCAAAATCCGGCAACCCAGACTGCTTAGTTCCCAAAACTTGACCAGGCCCCCGCAAACGCATATCCATTTCTGCAATAAAAAATCCATCCTGGGACTGCTCCAAAACTTTTAAGCGTTCTACAGCATCTGTGGAACCTCCCCCTCTCATCAACAAACAATAAGACTTATGAATGCCACGCCCTACCCTTCCCCGTAATTGATGTAACTGAGATAAACCAAATCTTTCTGCATTTTCAATTAACATAACTGTGGCATTGGGTACGTCTACTCCTACTTCTACTACCGTTGTAGATACTAAAATTTGAGTTTTATTATCGCGAAATTCACTAATAGTTTGGTCTTTTTCTAGACTTGTCATTCTGCCATGAAGCAAACCTATTTGAAATTCTGGAAAAACTTTTTCAGCTAATTTTTGATGTTCTTCTATTGCTGATTTTACATCTAATTTTTCTGACTCTTCAACTAAGGGTAAAACGACATAAACTTGTCTGCCTTGAACTATTTCTCGGCGGATTAAATCATAAGCTTTTTTACGTTGTCTGCTAGTCAAAGTTGTGGTTTGAATTGGTTGTCTTCCTGGTGGAAGTTCGTCTATTTGACTAACATCTAAATCTCCATGTAATGTCAAGGCTAAAGTTCTAGGAATGGGGGTTGCTGTCATGGCTAAAAAGTGGGGTGATTCGCCTTTTTGTTGTAATTTTGCTCTTTGTTGAACGCCAAATCTATGTTGTTCATCTATTACTACTAAGCCTAATTTATGGAAGTTTACTGTGTCTTGAATTAGGGCATGAGTTCCGACTAATACTTGTAATTCTCCTGTCTCAAGTTGGGAATGAATTTCTCGACGTTTTGCTGTTTTTGTGGAACCTGTTAATAGTTCAACTGGCAAATGTAAGAGGTTAAACCAACTAACTAATTTCCGATAATGTTGTTCTGCTAATACTTCTGTTGGTGCCATTAAGGCTGTTTGATAACCTGCTTGAATTGCTGCTAACATGGCGACTACTGCTACTATTGTTTTTCCTGCTCCTACGTCTCCTTGTACTAATCTTTTCATTGGTTCTGGTTTTTGCAGGTCGTTTACTATTTCGTTAATTACTCTTTTTTGAGCATTGGTTAATTGAAATGGTAGGAGTTGATAAAAGTGGTCGATTATTTTTCCTGTGGCTGGTAAAATTACTCCTGTTTCTACTTTTTTTTGGAGTTGCCGACGTTTTAATAATCCTAATTGTAGGTAGAAAAATTCATCAAAAACTAAGCGACGGCGGGCTGCTGCTAGACAATCTTTATCTATAGGAAAGTGAATATTTTTAATGGCGTTTTTTAAGTCTATTAATTGATATTTGTTTAAGAGTGATTCTGGCAATGTGTCTGAGATTTTTTCTGCTATGGGTAAAGTGGTAAATATTGCTTTTCTAACTACATTTGCTCCTACTCCTTCTGTTAAAGGATAAACTGGTACTAAACGACCGATTTTCATGGATTCAATTTTACTGCTTTCCCGATCAAGAATTTCTATTTCTGGATTGTCTAAGTTTTTGCCATATTGATTTTGTTTTACTAAGCCTGAAGCTGCTACTAGGGCACCGACGGAGTAGATTTTTTTTTGGTGCATTTGCCAAGCTTTATTACTAAATCTATTTCCAGCAAAAAAACGACTGATTTTGATTTGACCTGTAGAGTCTGTTAGAGTCAGTTCGAGAATAGTTAATTTCTTGTTTTTAGGGCTGGAAAAACAGTTAAATCTTTTAATTCTGCCAATAATAGTAACTGTTTCTCCTGGTTCTAAATCTTTGATATTTACTTGACGAGCATAATCTATATGATCTCTTGGATAATAATAAAGTAGTTCTTTTACTGTATGTAATCCTAATGTTAGTAGGCGCTCGCTATTTATTTTGCCGATACCTTTTATATCTATTAGTCGCTGTTCTAAATTTTGAGTATTGTCGTGTTTTAGGGTGGTAGTAGTAGAAGTATTTGGTTCAGTTTTTGTTTGTGCTAAGTGATTTATTTTTTCTTGACTTATCTTCTGTTCTCTTTGGCAAATATCCTGCATTTGCTGTAAAAAAATTTTGGTTTTTTCTAGTAAAGTTTGTCGTTCTTCTATTGTCATGTTGGGATAACTGGCAAACTTTTGAGAAAATTCGTCAAATTGATTTTGATAGGTTTTTAATATGATTGGCGGTTGACTCAAACTGATAGTTAAAAAGTCATTAAAGATATATTGTTTGCCTTGAATATTTTTAAATCCATGTTGTGTTTCTACTAACAAAGCTTTCTTTAGTCTTTCCCAATCTATAGTTTCTTTTTGATTATTCATGGCATTTAATTTTAGAAGTTATTTAGCAAGCATTCAGCTATCAGCTATCAGCTACCAGGTATGAGTTATTAACTTTATTATCTTAGAAGTAAATTCAAAGTTATGTTTGCTTAGAGCATTCCGTTTACTTAGCATTCCGCTGGAAAGGAAAGGAAAGGAAAGGAAATGCTAAATTTTAATAGCTGAATGCTTACGTTATTTGTAGGATTTATTAAATTTTTGAGATATACAAGTTTGTAAATTTAATCAATCAAGAACAGGACAGATAAAACAGGCAATAAAAATTAGAAAAAATAACTGTAGATGATAATCTTAATACTATTATATAGCGTTTCCAAAGGTAGTGACCTACAGTTATCTTTTTGTCTTTTTATACCCTGTTCCCTATTCCTTAAAATAAGATAATTTTGTACTGCACAAGTATGGGAATTGCTATACTTTTGATAAATGGTATTAGATACAGTAAGAGACTGTTTGTAAAATAAGTATTAAAAGAGTGAGTAGTTACCAAAATATAGCAAGTCTTACTAATTCAAGGGATTGAAATCTGGTAGATAAATACATTGCTTTATTTTTAAGAAAAATAGTTGTCGATTATTTCTTCCTACCTGTTCTCTGTTCCCTGTTCCCTGTTTCTTATCTACTTAATTTATATTTCTTTTAGAAACAATCTGTAAAATTAGTATGATTTAGTATTTATACTAATGTCAAATGATTGGTAAGAAGAAACGGTAGGAGTTTGGTTTCAAAACCGAAGCAAAATGGGATTTGGAAACCAAACACCTACGATAAAATATTACCACCTATTTAGGGCTGGCTGCTTAAATTTGTAAGCATGACAGATAAAAGCTTGAGTCTTTTTATGGTCTAAAAAAGTGTCTGGTTTTCAGTTGAAAACGCTTAAAAAGTTAGGATAAAAGGCAGACAAGTACAGAAAAATTAAGGGAAAATTATTCCTTCTACTTTCTGTATAGAAGCCCTAACAGTATCTCCATAAAATAGGTTTGAGGGAGAAGTAATTGATAAAAAAAGGGTAATAATTGATTGATGATGGGATTAGTTGGAGATATCTAATACACCTCATCTTCCCTACTCCCAATCTATCCATACTCCCAATCTATCCATACTCCCCTACTGTCAATCTATAATTTTAAATAGATTCTTTTAGGGGTTCTATATCCCCACCCTCCCAACATTCTGCTTTTTTCAGCAAACCCTATTTAGGATTACTATAAGCAAAAGAAGTTAAGATTTTAGGGTAAAATTACAGGAAATTCTGGACTAACGTGGTAATATAGCAATCCGCGCATAGGTTGTAACAAATTAAAAAGTTGAAGTTCCCACCTTTTCCCAGTTAATTGTTTCCTATTCCCTAAAAAGTAGTAATATTTTTGCTAATAAGAAAATATGATTGCTATATTAACATGGTAATATTTTTTGCTTTTTGTCTATCCTGATATTCATATTTTAATACTAATTTTTCTAGGAAAAATAATTAGGCTATTAATTTAGAGTGATTAAAACCAACAAAAAATTTTCTTCTCGCTCTAATCAAATAATTAAAATTAATCAAAATCAAAAAATATATGTAAGTATTCAGCCGTCAGCTCTCAGCTAAGTAGAGCAAGGTAAAAAAAGGTGTTGGATATTTAGTTATAAAAGCCTGAAAAAGCACTGATATAACTTACTTCTGAGCTGGTTTACAATTTGATACATAAAGTACAATATTTACCACTTTCTACTTATCAGCTTCATTACCTTTAAAAGAGGAAAAAGTAATCAGCGAGATTTCAAAGAATTAAAAGTTACTTTCATTAATGGATAATGGATAATTACCTTTCCCTAAAAGGGAGAGGAGTGACAAGCTAAGGAAAAGATTTATTTTTTTTCCCTTGAAAGGGGGAGGCTTCAAGGCGTGAATTATCTAATTATTTAATTGTTTAATTATTAATTATTTCGGTAAAAGTCCATCAGTTAACCTAAAA
>JBFRWR010000710.1:0-16285 GCA_051439685.1 Trichodesmium sp. | reverse complement strand
TCCTAATGAGCAACGAATATAATCTCCAGGAATAAAAGGACGGTCTAAAAATAAGACTATAGTACCAAAAAATTGCTCCAAGGTTTTTGAAGCTGAAAAACTAATCGCAATACCACCAATAGATACCCCAGCTAACAAACCTGTGAGGGGAAACTTTTGACTTTGAGCATAGCTTACTAACGCCACAAATCCAATAATTATATTTGCTATAGTTTCAAATACTAGGAGCAATTCATTTTCCCAACCTGATTTAGAAATAATTTCAATTCCATAGATTCTCACAAGTTGACGAAATATTCGAGAAGCTAACCATGCAAGACTAGCAACTACAGAAAAAACTATTAATGGATGAAAGAATTTGTAGAGTTGTTGATAATCTATCAACCAAGCTGAGGATAGAGAAATTAATAGACAAGTTCCTGCAACTTGAAAAGGTTTTTTTAGTGGATTAAGAAAATGATTTGTAATTTCTTGCCTTGCACCGGGGATAAAATTTTTAATAACTATACTTAAGATTGCTGATGTGTATTTTCCTATTAATATTGCTGCCAAAGCAAAGACAAGGAAAATCAAATAATTAGGAATGCTAGAAGCATACAAAGAAATATATATCTGATTTACTTGGTTAATTATATCTGAGAAAAACATATTTAGTTAGAGTTTGATCAATAACTTTGTTATTAAGTTAAGCACTTAAAGCTCTATAACTTTTACCACAGGATCATTGATAATTAATCAATCCGGTTGACAGCCTCCCCTTTTCAGGAAAAAAAAAGAAATAATATTTCCTCATATTCAATTCCGTTACGGTTTTAATCAGAGGTAATTATCTATTATTTCTTATCAATTAATGAAATCTTAGTTTCCAAGCTTGATAAATATTTTTACAAATGTTGTTTCAGCTTATGAAATTGGTATAATTATACTGTAATTGGTGCATCGACATAAATACTTGGTTGCTCTATATCAAAAGCAATACCATATTCCTTCAGTTTCAAAGTAATTCTTTGACTAGCATTATCCAACATTTGACGACGTAAATCCATAGATACTTTACCAGAACCTAAGATAAAAAATGTAATTTGGGCTTGAGTAAGATTTTCTGATTTGGAACTCGACAAATTTTTAAAGGCAATATCAGTATTACGAGGGTCAACACCAAATATATCGCTGGTACTTGTTAAGATTACTTGACGGATTAATGCTTGTTCTTCAATATCTACATAACGATAAAAAGTTAAGTATAAAATAGACATAACTTTCTTTGCTGCACTAAAGTTTTCAATATTTACTTGTGTCAGAGAATTATTAGGAATAATAATTAATGTACCTTTACCAGAAGAACGAATTTTAGTAGAGCGTAAACCAATAGATTCTACTCTGCCAAAAGTACCATCGGGAAGACCAATATAGTCATCAATTACAAAAGGTCTATCTATATAAAGAACAATGCCACCAAGTAATTGACTTAAAGTATTTTGGGAAGCAAAAGCAACTGCTACACCTCCTATTCCCAAGCTAGCAATTAAACCAAATACATTGACTTGGTGAGTTTGAGCAAAAATGATAATAGCTAGAACAATAATAATAAAATTTGCCAGAAATTTACCGACTATAAATAAGTCGCTATTAGCTTTCCGATCGCTTCTAAATGCTGCTTCTATTAAATAAACATCAAAAAATTGTTTGACAATCTGATAACCCAACCAAGTAGTTGTAATAGTTAAAATGATACTGAGAGTTATTTCAATAATATATAGTTCAGAATATGGTGTTACAGCTAGAAGAGTTATTTCAGAAATGGCTAGAGCAATCACTACTCCAATTAGTGATTTATTAGGAGATATGACACTTTTATATACTTCAAAAATTTCTGTAGAAACTATCTTTCCTATTAATTGAGGAAATTTGCTAATTCCGAAAAAGCCTACTATTCCGATTACTAATATGGCAAGTATCCGCAGTATTGTACTAATATCTATTACTATTTCTTCCGGCAATTGAAGATATTCAGACATATAAAATTTATCCTTTAATATTACTTTTTACCTAAGCATTCAGCTATTAGCATTTCGCAGGAAATACTTAAATTTTTATATTGATAAGTTTGTTTGATTTATATACATTATATTATAGCAATCCTATTTTATTCGTGGTAAAAATCCTACTGCTTTTTAGGGAACAGGGAACGGGGGACAAGTCAGAGTTTCAGGTTTTTTATTTACTTTTTGATTAGCCGCAACCTATGCGCAGATTGCTATATAAAACCTTGAAACCTGTTCACTTCTCCCATAACTATCCTCCAAATTTAATTATCTATAAGTTATTGATAAGTTTAATCTTCAATGAACGATAGCGATTGTGACTGGGTGAAGGTGTTGGTAACTATCGTTTTTCTATTAGACACCTCCGAGAATCAACAATCAAATCAATTATCCCACATAAATCATAAATTATTTCCCCCTACTCCCTACTCCTTATTCCCTTTTTTCTGGAGATGTCTATTAATTTGATTTTTATTCAGGAATCACCCATTTAGGAGGAGCCATTCTTTTCTTCATCACTGCTTCTTCAGCTATTTCCAGCATTTTATCTAAAGAAGTATCATCAATAAACTTTGATGTTTCTTTTAAATATTCTTTGTGAGGACACTTATCACCTAAAACGCAGCCATTTACACAAGCTTCTGCACAATTTATAGTATTTTCCATCATATTTTCCTCTGGTAACTTAGTAATTTCATCGCAGATAACCTGTTCTAGTTATCCACTTCAGGTCTAATCATTTCAGCTTTTTATATTACCACAACTCCAATTCTACAATCAATGACTACTTTTCACCTTCACTAATACTAATAATAAGTAATTTCAGAGTCTACACAGAATTAATAATTGTTAATTAAATAATTCAGCTTGATTAACCTACTTTATAAAAGAAAAAAATAATATTTCCTTATATTCAATTTCGTTACAATTTCAAGTTTTAACCAAAGGTAATTATCCATTAATGGAATATTAGTACAAATTATATATTTTATTATATATATCTCATCTGATACATAAATTATCAATTATTTCTCCCCATTCCCTGTTCACTATCTCAACTAGAAAATTTATCAAATCACGACTACATTAATTTAGATATTTTCTGAGTTATAGGATTTTT
This sequence comes from Trichodesmium sp., assembly GCA_051439685.1. Taxonomy (GTDB): domain Bacteria; phylum Cyanobacteriota; class Cyanobacteriia; order Cyanobacteriales; family Microcoleaceae; genus Trichodesmium. Next base: position 13,120 of record JBFRWR010000710.1, on the reverse strand, counting down.
AAATCAGATGTAAATCTAGATTGAGTTTTTTGTCAGAAAAAATCTTGTCTTTATTAACTACTAATCCTTGTGGAAAGCTAGTATTTTATGCTGTTTTCCCTTCTTTACTATTCTCTATTCCCTGTTTAATAGAACTGGGTTTCTGCATTTCAAATAAAAACGCTATATAGCCTTTCTCAAGCTAATGAGGTACACTTGTTTTTCTGATTTTTTACTCCTCATTTCTTTATCTTCCCTACTCCTTACTCCCTACTCCCTACTCCCTAAAATAAAGGAATTTTGTACCTCACGCTTTTTGGGAATTGCTATATTATTTATTTCTGCCAACTAAAAAAAAAGTCTTCATTTCACCCTTACCTTTAATCAGGATAGTTCCTCTAGGATTTAATCTATACTTACCTTTCAAATAATTATAGGTTAATTCTGTAACTTGAATAGTATCTGGTATACCGTGAGATTCCATACGACTAGCAGTATTAACAGCATCACCCCAGAGGTCATAAATAAATTTTTTCCTACCAATAACACCAGCAATAATCGGCCCTGTATTAATCCCAATTCTAATACTAAGCTGCATTTTATTCTTACTATTAAATCGGGCAATTTCCTGCTGCATATCCAAAGCCATTTCCGCAATTGCCTCTGCATGGTCTTCCCTTGGTTTCGGCAAACCACCAACTACCATATAAGCATCCCCAATAGTCTTAATTTTTTCCAAGCAATATTGATCGGTTAACTCATCAAAACTAGAAAATATTTCATTCAGTAAATACACTAATTTTGTAGGAGAAATCTTTTCTGATAGCTTAGTAAAGCCTACTATGTCCGCAAATAAAATTGTCACCTCTGCAAAACCATCAGCAATATTTTTATGCCCTTCCTTTAACTTTTCTGCAATAGGTTGAGGCAAGATATTTAACAACAATCTTTCTGATTTTTCTTGTTCATTAGATAAGATTTTTTCTGCTTGTTTCCGTTGCTCAATTTCTGTATAAACTCGATTAAACATTTGATTAAAAGCCGTCATTACCTCTCCCAATTCATCCTGACGCTGAACAGAAACAGAATAAAATTTAACGCTATAGCCATTTTTACTCAAAGCTTCTCCAGCAGCAATTAAATCATCTTTTAGTCTCAGAATAGGAGAAATTAACGTCACTCCTAACACCAACATAGTCACCAAAGTAACAAAAGCAGATATAATAATTACAAGCACTGCTATTCTAATAATAAAAGCATATAATTCCGGTTGAATTTTTGAAGCATCGTGACGAGCAATTAAACTATAATTAATTCCTAAATAATCTGCTGAAAATGCAACATCATATCGATTACCATCTCGACTTCTAACACGCAGAATATTTTTGTTTGCAATCTCCGCAAAATCTATTTCTGGAGCCTCACCAATAGTTTCAATTAATTTACCTTGAGCATCATAAATTGCTACTCCCAAAATCACAGAGTCTTGGGTTAATGCTTTGACTTTTGCCTGAAATTTACCATCAGACATCGTACTGGTTTGAGTTAAACTTACAATAGAATTAAAAATTGCTCCAGAGACTTCTTCTAATTGTCGCAGCAGTTCATTTTCAAGACGTTGATAAGAAGGAATTAAAATGATAGTTTCAATTACGACAATACTGGCAAATATCCAAAAAACTATTTGTCTAGATAAACGCGCTCTAAAAGGAGCATATAATCTGGAAATTTGAGGAAACATATAAAATTTATTTGTTGGTAAGTTTACTAATATCTTGTAGAGTTCACCCCTAACCCTAAATAAAAAATATTCTATTATGATCAATATTATTTATATTTTATAACACTATAAAAAAATGAGCATTGAGTTAGATCATGTCTATATCTATATAGAGTATTTTCCCTTGTTATGAGGTACAAAACTTTAGGTTTGAGGGAACAGGTAATAAGGATATAGAAAAGAAGAAAAACAACTGTACTTCATAAGTTCGGAAACTGCTGTAAGAGAGTGATGATAAAAATTTATTATTTTCTTTTATTGAGTTTCTGGTGACTAATGATTTTCTTTATAATATTTAACCAGAAATAATATAGAGTTTCTCAAGAAACATGAGGTACAGTTATTTATATGTTTTTTTACTCCTCATTTCTTGATTTTCCCTACTCCCTAATCCCTAAAACAAAGGAATTTTGTACCTCACCTGTATGAGAATTGCTATATTATTAGTTACTATATTGAGGAATAAATCATACTAAATTTTCTTTATAAATAACCAATATTTATGAGAGATTCGAGATATGTGAGGTACAAATCTTAAAGATAAAACCTCATAATTCAGGAGGTAATAAATAAGAAAAGAAGGAAAAAGTTTTTTGTCGCGTCAGCGGAACAGAGTTCTATTGCTAATTATATGGAAATGACATAGAACAGCGTTTTCCTTTATTATGAGTTATAAAACTTTAGGTTTGAGGAAACACTTAACTGGGAATAGAAAAGAAGAAAAATAAATGTACCTTATAGCTTCGGAATCTACTGTAATATAGTGATACAAGCATAGATTGTGACAAATAAATAAATAAAAAAGTTGAAACTCCTCCCTCAAAATCAGTAAAATTTTTGCCACCAATAAAATAGAATTGGTATAGTTATTTATCCAGAATAAAAATAGGTAAAAACAAAACTGATATCCAGTAAACAAAATTACTAGATATCAGTTTTTAAATAATCCAAAAAAACAAAAAAATTGAAAATTTAAACTTTAGTCTAACTGACTACTACCCTATTAAGTAACTCATAGAGAATAGAATTAATAAAACCTAATGCTAGAGAGCCAATCAAAGCACTCCAAAATCCCCAACGTAACCGAAATCCACTAACAAACCAAGCTGCTAAACCAAAAATAGCAATATTCATCAGTAGAGTAAAAATAAAACTTGAAAGCACAATCTTAATTGGTAAAGCTAAAGTAACCAAAAGTGGACGAGCTAGAGCATTCAATAACCCAAAAACTGCTGAAGAAATTAAAGCAATCTTAAAGTCATCAATTTCTACACCTGTTGGCAACTTAGAAATAATAAACAAACTAAGAGCAGTAACAAACCAAAGAATCAAAAGTTCTACAATACTCATTTTTTTCTCCTTAATTAACTAAGTATCAGCTATCAGATTTTAGCAGCTCTGGTAAAAACCCAGGGCTATTTCATTCTAGAATCAAGTGAAGATTTTAGTAGCTTTTAGAGATTAGTTAATATAACCTTCAATCCTGGAAAAGGTATATTTTTGTTAATGCACAAAAACTCACAAATTAGAACAGAATAGTCCTGGGTTAAAATCCCCTTGACTAACTTAAAAAAAAAATAATTTTGCTGACTGCTGAAAGCTTAACGCTGACCGCTTCTTTAACAGAAATCTAAACATTAAATCGGAAGAGCATCACATCCCCTTCCTTAACAAGATAATCCTTACCTTCACTCCTCAGCAAGCCTTTCTCCTTAGCAGCAGTCATTGAACCAGTAGCTACTAGATCCTGATAAGCAATTGTTTCTGCTCGAATAAAACCCCGTTCAAAATCAGTATGAATTACACCAGCAGCTTGAGGAGCTAACATTCCAGCTTTAATCGTCCAAGCCTTAGTTTCTTTCTCTCCAGTAGTAAAATAAGTACGCAATCCCAATAATTCATAAGTAGCCTTAATTAGAGATTTTAACCCACCTTCTTCTACCCCTAAAGATTCTAAATAATCAGCTCTTTCTTCCTCTGGTAACTCTATTAATTCTGATTCTACCTGAGCTGAAATTATCACAACTTGAGCATTTTCTACAGCAGCAATATTGCGGACTTGTTCTACCCAATCATTCCCACTTGCTAAGTCATCCTCTGACACATTAGCAGCATAAATTATGGGTTTAGAAGTTAACAGATTTAAAGGCTTAATTAGCAAAGATTCGTCTTCATTTAAACCAACCATTCTTACCGATTTACCTTCATTTAAAATAGCCTCTAATTTTTCTAAAACTTCTAATTCTGCCTGAGCTTCTTTACTGGTACGAGCTTGTTTTTTCGTCCGTTCAATTCGGCGTTCCACCTGAGCTAAATCCGACAAAGCCAACTCTAAATTAATTACCTCAATATCTCGCACTGGATCGACTGAACCAGACACATGAATAATATCTTCACTATCAAAACAACGAACTACTTGAACAATAGCATCAACCTCTCTAATATTAGACAAAAATTGATTACCTAAACCTTCTCCTTTACTTGCACCTTTGACTAATCCAGCAATATCAACAAACTCAATTCTAGTAGGAACAGTTTGGACAGAATTAGAGATTTTAGTCAGCACATTTAACCGCTCATCTGGGACTGCCACCACCCCAACATTAGGTTCAATTGTGCAAAATGGAAAGTTAGCAGCTTCCGCTTTAGCATTCGCAACTAAAGCATTAAATAAAGTAGATTTTCCCACGTTGGGTAGTCCGACAATTCCAGCTCTCAGCATAATTTTAAGTCAACAATCAAAAGTTAAAAGTTCAAAGAATTGAAACTCCCCACCCTAAAGGTATGGGGATTCTTGGTTTATAGATTTGCTTTCACCAGGTAGGACTCTTCCAACCAAGCCAGATGGCAAATCTTCCCAAGCGTCCAGTGTGCCTCACCGTACATACTGCTTTTTTTTAGTATATTCAAGACTTATGCAAAAAAGGAAATTATACACCATTTGTACGGGTTAATGACCGTTAACTATATGTATGTGATGCTGATGCGTAGTAGTACCAATTCAAAAAAAAAGAATGTTACAAATAGTAAGAGCGATCAAAATAATTTTCAGAAGATGATTTACTAGCTAAAGGATTGTATTAAAGTCATTGATTATGACTCCTGACTCCTGACTCCTAAAAAATCCCATAGTCATTTGTAGCAAAAATTTATTAAAATGGTATAAGTCCTGATATTATTGGTAGCATTAACATATTTATTGTCAAGATAGTTGCACTAAGGGCAAATATCGATTTTGACAGACAGAAATTTTTTAACAACTTCCTAGAGTTCGAGCAATTTTGAAATGTCTAGTGTAGTGGCACTTGAAAATTTATCTGATCATACTTGCCTCTAAAATATTTTAGCCAACTTCTGAGATTTGACCAAACAATATCACTAATTATAGAATTGAAGAATGTCTAAAGTATTTAGGTTACTATCAGCTAATCAATATTGAATCTCTACATCTATACTATTGATTTTCCTGTTAGTTAAATTTCAATTTTTACGCCTATGATTAAATTGGAAATTCAACATAATAACCATTAGCACTTTTAAATATCCTTACCATTTTTGTTTGGTTTAGTTGATAGTAATTAAGTCATAAGTACCTTGAAGTTTGACAATTTCTATATTTTTATTGTCTGAAAAAGTAATTGCGCTTAATTCTTTATGTCTTTTTTTAGATTTTTTTGGCCAAATGCTTTGCCTTTTAACTATTTTAACTAATAGTCAAAAAATTGTTAAATTGGTACTCATTGAGTTAAAATATTAACTATCAAAATAATTACTATATTAAAACTATTGTACAATGGTTGAACAAAAAATCATAGGAACTAGAGAAGCTGCATATTTATTAGGTATATCAGGGCAACGTTTACGAGTATTATTAAGTGAAGGTAGAGTCAAAGGAGCTTATAAACAAAAAGGTTTGTGAAGTTCTCTCCCGTTAAATCAGAGATTATAACGGGAGCTTCTAAAACAAAGATAATTGAACCCAAGTTTCAGAAGTTTCCTGTCTCACAGGCTGACTAATGTCTAAGCCTCCACAGGCAGACAAGATGATACCCACCTCGTTTAATGCTCTATTTAATATGTTCTTTGCTGCATTCTCATCTCTATCTAAAATCGTTTTACATTTAGGACAAGAATGAGTTCTAACTGATAAAGCTTTAGGCACTTTATGACCACAATTTGAACAATTTTGTGATGTATTGTGAGGATTGACTTTAACTACATGAACACCGCGTTTGACCGCCACTGCATTCAGCTTTTCAATAAAAGCTCCCCAGGCTACATCATAGATTGATTTTGATAGTTTAGTATTTTTAGCTAAACCTTTAATATTTAGGTTCTCAACTGCAATTAAATCATTTTCTCTAACTAATTTATGAGAAGTTTTGTAATGAAAATATTCTCTTTGTCTAGCAATATGTTGATGCAATCTAGCTATTTTATTTTGTGCCTTTTTCCAGTTATTAGATCCAATATGTTTTTTAGCTACTTTCCTTTGTTTTCTTGCTAAATTAGATTGCGCTTTTCGATAGAAATTAGGAACAGAAACAGTTTCACCAGTATTAGTAGTCAAGAACTCTTTCAAACCAACATCTATTCCTACAGTAGTTTTAATATTATCTGTAGAAATTAGACTAGGTACTGACTTATCTTCCAAGCTAAAGCTAACGTAATAACCATCAGCTTTTTTGGTTATAGTTGCAGTTTTAATGGTAAATCCATCTGGAATAGGTCTATGAACTATTACTGGAATAGCACCAAACCTGCTAATAATAATTTGCTTGCCATCAAATTTAACTGCTGCTTTAGGATGATTAACTCTACTAAAGCAAATTGACCTTAATTTACCAGACTTTTTAAACCTTGGTCTACCAAATCTTTTACCTGTTTTATCGGGAACTAACCAACGTTTCCAAGCTTTATCTAGTCTTTGTAAGTTAATTTGTTGAACTTCAGAGTAAATTTCTTTATACTCAGGAAATAACAGTTTTGTTTCTTTAAGTGCTGATTGCTGAAAATAATAATCTGGTCTGCTAGGAATCTCACCTATCGGGCATGAAATTATTGAGCAACGGTCTATTTGACATCTAGTTCTATTTAACCAGTCTAATCTTTGACTATCACGCATAATTCCAGTGCCTTCTCAAAAGTTTTAACCAATTATTTATCTTGGCTATTTGCTCAGAACTAGGTTTGATTTTGTAGCAATAACTTATTATCATTTTCTTTCCTTTCGACCAGATATCTATTCTAATAGATTAGATAGATAATGTGTAGTCAAAATGAAAAGAGTAGGATTAAATTTACGGATAAGTCAGAACAGATTAAATAAGCTGAGGTTATATGCAGTAGAAAATGAAAAAACGATGACTCAAATAATTAGTGATTTTATAGATTCACTGAAATTAAAAAACAAAAACTCAGTTGAAAAATAGTTTGTTTGTTGTCGGCAATTCCCCTCCCGTTAAATCAGAGATTATAACGGGAGACCCCTTGCCGAATCAAGTTGGAGACAGCGAAGTAAAGTTTTAATCCTAAATCTTGAAATATGCTCTTGCCTAAAATTCTAAAACTTTGTACCTCAAAGATGGGAAAATTTATGTAAATGTTTGATCAAAGCAAAGCACCAATAATTGAAACTCTGAGAAATCTTACCCAAAAACCTCATTCTCCTTTCTATGCACCAGGACATAAACAAGGAAAAGGCATTCCACAAATACTCAAGAATTTATTAGGTACAAAAGTATTTCCAGCAGATTTACCAGAATTACCAGAACTAGATAACTTATTCGCGCCAGAAACCGTAATTCAAGAAGCTCAAGAATTAGCAGCAGAAACATTCGGCGCATTACACACCAAATTTTTAGTCAACGGTTCTACTACAGGAATCATCGCCGGAATTTTGGCTACTTGTGGCAATGGAGACAAAATAATTTTGCCTCGGAATATCCATCAATCAATAATTTCTGGACTAATTATATCTGGAGCAATTCCAATTTTTATCACTCCACAGTATGACTCTAATTGGAATATACCTCTATGTGTTACTCCCGAATCTGTAGCCCAAACCTTAGCAAAACATCCAGATACTAAAGCAGTAATAATAGTTTATCCTACCTATCACGGTGTTTGTGGAGATATTAAAGCGATCGCTGAACAAGTCCATAAATATAATATTCCGCTCTTAGTAGATGAAGCTCACGGCCCACATTTTGCATTTCATCCAGAACTACCGATACCAGCATTAGTAGGTGGGGCAGATTTAACAGTACAGTCAACTCATAAAGTTTTAGGAGCAATGACTCAAGCATCAATGCTACATCTTGGCAGCGAACGCATAGATTCTTACCGACTGAGCCAAGCTTTACAAATGCTACAGTCTAGCAGTCCAAGTTATTTACTTTTGGCATCTCTGGACGCTGCCCGCCAACAAATGGCTTTGTTTGGTGAAGAGCTAATGAGTCAAACGATACAATTATCTAATGATGCTAGGAATAGAATTAGTCAACTTCCTAATTATTTTGTATTTGACAAGAAAAAAAGAGGAAAGAATCAAGAAGGAATAGATTTGACTGGTTCACTAAGAGATTCATATCTATTAGAAAATGAAGTTCAAGAAATTATTGGGAAATCAGGAAAAATATTCTCTACTCCCAACTCTTCAACTACCTATTGGCTTGACCAAACCAGATTAACTGTTAAAGTCTCTAATATAGGTTTAAGTGGGTATCAAGCCGATCAAATTTTGCATCAGGAACTAGGAGTTACCTGTGAGTTACCAAGTTTTGAGCATCTAACATTTATTATTTCTCTAGGAAATACAAAAACAGACATTGATCAATTAGTCACAGCCTTCATTAGTCTAAGTCATAGGCAACTGGTAAAGCAAACTACCCATCAAGAAAGAAAGTTTTACCTAGATTTGATTGATTCATCCATAGCAATTTCTCCCAGAGATGCTTTTTTTTCCAAAAAGGATTCTTTGCCCATTGAAAAATCTATAGGATATATCAGCGCCGAATTACTTTGTCCCTACCCACCAGGTATTCCAGTTTTAATACCTGGTGAAATTATTACAGAAAAGCATCTTCAGATACTTGAACAAGTTCGGACATTAGGTGGAATAATCACAGGATGTAGTGATCCTATTCTAAAAACTATTAAAGTATCTATTTAGTGCTTGTTGATTAAATATCAAAGGATTGACAGATAAAGGTTTGAGAAATTTTTAGCCCGTCAAAAGTACGAGATTTTTGGTTAATATAGCAATCCTATTTTATTCGTAGCAAAAATATTACTGATTTTGAGGGAATAGGGAATAGGGAATAGGGAATAGAGAACAGGTGCGAGTTTCAACTTTTTTATCTATAGTAGTTTAACTTAAAAATGAGATGTTTTTTCCCCTGAAACTACCTCATAGCAAAAAAACTTTCTCTTAGTCTAAAGTTAAATGACTATACTTTTTGATTTGTGGCAACCTATTTAGGATTGCTATAGAGGGAAAAAAGTGAAGATTTTAGGGTAAATATGGCAGAAAATCACTCAAGGTATTCTTTGCACTAACTTCTCTATAACTCCCCTAAATCCTAAATCTTAACTACTCCCTACTCCCTACTCCCTACCTCAACAAAAAGACTTTCCATGGGCAAACCCTATTGAATTTTGACTAAAAAATTAATCTTACAAATATGGTAGTATGGACTATAAAAATAACATCAAGACTTTTAGAAAAAATAAATCTATAAGTCTAGTTTTGAAGTAAGGATGATGTAAATCCCTTATTTTTTTTGATTATACAAAAATAATTTTTATGCCTTCCCAAATTTGGCCTTATGTGACCCCAGGCATCCCTGATGATCTATTTGAACGTTTACCTGGTATTCCGATGAGTAAGCGAGAAGTTCGTTTACTTATCATATCTTATTTACGATTGCAATCAGATTCATTAGTATGGGACATTGGTGCAGGAACCGGAACAATTCCAGTAGAAATAGGCTTAATATCTCCTCAAGGTAGGGTTGTTGCTGTAGAAAGGGATCAAGAGGTAGCAAATTTAATTAGGAGAAATTGTCACCGCTTTGGAGTGGAAAATGTAACAGTAGTTGAAGGTAATGCTCCTGAATGTCTTGATAATTTAGAGGATGCACCTAGCCGTGTGTGTATAGAGGGAGGCCGTAACATTAAAGTTATACTACAAGAAGTTTGGAAAAGATTATTACCAGAAGGTAGGATTATTGCTACGGCTGCTAATCTGGAAAGTCTTTATTCTGTTTCTGAAAGTTTTGCTGATTTACAAGTTCGTAATGTTGAGGTAGTTCAGTCTGCATTAAATCGTCTGGAGACTAGAGGGATAAATCAAACTTTCGCTGCAATGAATCCTATCTTTATCTTGAGCGGAGAAAAAATTAACTAATTATGGTTTTGTAGAAAAAGTCTTATGAGTTAGTAGGGGTAATTTCTAAGGAAATGTTGCGCATTCATGGGGTTCAGCAATTAACAATGTTCATGTCTGCGACAGCAGAAACAATTAATAATTAATAATTACCCCTGATTAAAAGAAGAGGATTAACTAAAAGGATTTTTTTTGATTTATCCCCTATCCAAGGGGAGTCTTCAAGGCGTGAATTGTTGAATGAATAATTAATTGACTATCAACTCTTAATTATTAATTATTCGGTGACAGCCATTTTGCATAATCCAAAAATTACCCCTACAGGAACATTAAGTCAGGAGGAATTCAAAATTTAGAGGAGTAAGTCAGAAGAATTATCCCTTAATTTTTCTCCCATAGTCTGCTCAAAATCCTAACTTTTTAATTACTTACTATGATGTCCGGTTAAATAGTTACAATTAGAGCTTCGTAGTAGAGCTTGAGCAAAAAGATAAATATTTAGGGTTTGCTGAATAAATCTTATGAGTAAGAGTAGGAGTCAGGAGAAATGGGAACTATAGAGTAGATAGGAGAAAGAATGACAAGAGTGATTTTTCCGCCGTTGTTTGTTGAAAATGCTAACTTTTTGAACTTGAGCAATCTAAAAGATTTCACTTTTTTCGACCTAAAAAATGCTTTAGTCTTTATTTGGGAATCCTTGGATAATTATACTAATTTCCTCAAGTCAGGCTACAAATAATTTGACATCTTAGATTTCAAGTTTGATAGATACTTTTATCAGTTTTGTTTAAGTTTATGAAATTGGTATTAATTAGGGTTTGCGTATGGAAAATCTTTTTGTTGACGTGGGAAGTATAGTAATCCTAGATGATTTTGAAGAAAGGTTCTGTATTAATCCCTTACGCTGTCTATAGTGGTTCTCTATTTTCATTTAGGACTGCTATAGGTAGTAGGAAGTAGTGAAGAGTTGGGAGTTAAAGGAGTTATAAGTTATAGAGAAGTTGCTCGACAGAATAACAAGAAGTGATTTTTCTGCCAGATTTACCCCCAAATGCTCAGTTTTTCCCCCATATTCAACGAATACTTGGTACTTTTACCGGAATAAAAATTTATCCAACCTTGATCTGTCAATCCTTTGATATAGCAATATGATTTGAATTGTGATATATTGGAAATTTTTAGGGAACAGGGAACGCTTAACTGGGAACAGAAAAGAAGAAAAAAATGTATTTTCTAAGTATGATCAATGCTATCTTCGATACTTTTAAGGAATATCTCAATTCTCACATCTGATTCCTGATTACTATATTTAATCAGAAAGCCCTAAGTAGTTCTAAGGATTAAAAAGAGCTTTGAAAGACAAAATTTTATTTTTTGATTCCTGCAAAAGAGGAATTCTGAAACCTTATTTATTTGTCAATACAGACAATTAAATAAATTCCTAGATAATTAGAAATTAGACTCCTCCTTACTGTAGAAATAAACATGACCATCAAGGAAATGTTACAAATAATAGTAATAGGCAGAGAGTATCACAATATTCGCAAATTTATATCACTGGCTTCTCTGCTGCTGGAGGAGAGCCTAAACTTAGTCAAAATATAGGCTAAAGTAATTCCCTATCAATCTAGAATCAACTACTCTACTCTAAACCAGATTAGAGTTATGCTGAGGTTTCACTCAAAGAAAAATTCATATATAATAAAATGTTTAAGTTAATAATATTATGTCTTGGTCTCGAATAATTAGTGGATTTATAGCAATCGGCATAGCTCTGGGAATGATTATTTTCGGGGGATGGTGGTTTACGATAGGCATGGGAGTCATAGTCTATCTAGGACAACTAGAATATTTTCAACTAGCTCGTGCTAAAGGTATTGCACCTGCAGCCAAAACTACTCTCGCACTAAGTCAAGTTATGCTAGTCGTATCAGCTCTAAATCCTAACCTAGTAGATGCTATATTTACCCTAGCAGGAACTATAATTTGTTTTTATCTACTATTTCAGCCAAAATTAGCAACTATAGCTGACATAGCATCATCCATCTTAGGTCTATTTTATTGTGGATATTTACCAAGCTACTGGATCAGACTTAGAGTAGGATTAGAATATCATCAATTAAATATATTTCAAACATCTACAGACCAATTAATTTTAGGAAACTACTGGCACTGGCATATTTCATGGATAGATCCTTTGAGCTGGCCTTCGAGCTTAACATTTACTCTACTTGGTTTTTGCTGTATATGGGCTGCAGATATAGGGGCTTATTTTGTGGGAAAGTTTTTTGGTAAAATTAGACTTTCACAAATAAGCCCCAAAAAAACTGTGGAAGGTGCAGTATTTGGAGTTTTGGGTAGCGTACTTGTCGCCACATTAGGTTCTTGGTATTTAGGTTGGCCTGGTTCTCCTTGGACAGGCGCTTTCTTGGGTTTAATATTAGGTATTGCCAGTCTGCTTGGAGATTTAACAGAATCTATGATGAAACGGGATGCGGGTGTTAAGGATTCTGGACAATTAATTCCTGGACATGGAGGAATTCTTGACCGCACTGATAGTTATGTTTTTACTGCTCCCCTCATCTATTATTTTTGTACTCTACTTTTACCACTCCTAAAAACTTAATTTAGTGGGATTTAAATAACTGTAGAATAAAAAGTTATTCAAAAAAAATGACTTAATTTTCAGAATGAAAGTTTTATTAAAAAACGGCGTTGGTGAATCCGTAATGCTTTTGTCTCAAATATCTATGAAAAAACTATATTTGTAAGGTTCGTAAATATTGAAGAACATTACCTAATCAGCAACCCCTAAAAAAGGATTTCAGCACATATACTTCCTAATTTTGACATCTCCAGGGGTTGAAACACCCTGGATTCTGTGGTTAGCCCACCGCAAATGGGATAAATCCACATTTGCTTAAAGCCTGTCAACAGACTCCTAAACTCCTCGGCATAGACCGAAATCTAGC
>JBFRWR010000709.1:0-6798 GCA_051439685.1 Trichodesmium sp. | reverse complement strand
TAATATTTTCCCGCAAAATTTGACGAATGAGAACGGTCAATCAGATGATTTATACACTATAAATACTTAGCTAACCACCTTTTTTCATACTACTTTTAATGTTACAATTTGACGTGCGGAATGTGAGTTAAAAGTATAGCAATACATATTAAGGATATTGAAATTTATAAATCCTAGAACCCTTTAACAGTCTACTGTTCCCTGTTCTCTATTCCCTAGCGCGTAGTGCTATACCGAGATAAATGCAAATTAAATCCTGGTAAGACATTTTCACCAGACAAATTTATGGGAAGATTACACAATTCTACTTGTTGCTGTTGTCGATAAATTTCCACTTGCTGGTCTTCAGGATTAATTAACCACCCCAATAATACTCCTGCATCCATGTATTCCTGCATTTTAGAACGCAACATTTTTAAATTATCAGTTGCCGATCTTAACTCAATCACAAAATCTGGAGCGATAGGTGGAAATTTACGTCTTTGCTCCACAGCAAGAGTTAACCAGCGTTCTCGGCGAATCCATGCAGCATCTGGAGAGCGATCGCTACCATTGGGCAATTTAAAGATAGTAGAAGAACTGAATGTATAACCCAAACCTGTTTGTCTATTCCAGATTCCCAAATCAATAATTAAGTCAGCTTCTCGGTTGCCACTATCACCTCCAACTGGAGACATAATAATTAATTCCCCTTGAGTATTGCGTTCAAATTGTAATTCACGATTATTTTGACAAATTTCGTAGAACTGTTCGTCACTCAATTTAACTGTATCTAAATTTAATGTTAACAGATTCATTATCTAAACTTGATTGAATATTATTATGTTTTATTATAGCACTAGGGAACAGGGAACAGGGATTCAACAATTAATAATTAATAATTATTAATTGCATTTTTTTTATAAGAAGAGAATTAGTTCATTAATGGATAGTGGAGCATGAACAAGATTAATAATTATCAATTAATTATAAAAAGAAGTTTTATACATTTATTATTCGATAATTAAAAGATAAAAAAATAACTTTAATTCAGGTAATTAGTTATATATTATGATTTTAATTAAAACAAAAAATAGATTCTAATTAGGGCTTGCTGAATAAATATAAAAGTATTGATAGATAAAGGCAAGTGCCTTTTTCTACCCTAAAAAAGTGCAAGGTTTTCGGTCTTACGAGCGGCAAAAAGTTAAGATTTTAGGCTGACTATGGCAGAAAAATCAAGGGACAATTCTTAGGACTGCCTCCTCGCTCATTCCTTACTCTTCCTGTCTCCTGTCTCCTGTCTCCTGACTCCTACCCTCACCCAGCTATACTTTTGAGCGCAAACCCTAATTATTAACTATTACTAAAAAGCTCTATATTTAAGATAAAAATATACACCCTCTTCCTGCAAAGAATCTCCATTAGTATCTATATCAACAAAAGGTATTCCCCAATCTAATTGAGCCGAAAAACGAGTTCCTACTTGAAATCTTAACCCCACACCAACAGAAGATAAAGTATCCTCAATTAATTCCAACTCATCACTATTCCAAACAGTACCAAAATCAACAAAAGGAGTTAATTGTAAAATAGCATCCCACTTTCTAGAGCGGAGAATAGGTAACCGAAACTCACTAGAAATAAACATACCATTATCAGCAAGTAAAGCATCCTGACGATATCCTCTCACACTTAAACCTCCCCCTAAACTAAACTGTTCTTGAGGAAACAAATTTCTAGGAGCTAACTGAATATCTGACCTAACTAAAAATACAGTATCAGGTGCCAATAAACGTAAATATTGTGCTTGTCCTCGCCAAGAAAAATATCTACCGTCAGGCGCTCCTTGATTAACAGTAGCACCAAAAGCATTTATTCCTACAGAAAATTCTGAACGTGCCACAAATACTTCCTTGGTACTTCTAGAAGCATATTCCTGAAAAAAGCGAATAGAAGAAATATTAATTTCTCCATCATCTTCTGCACCAACAGCACCTGGAAAAGGTTCACCCAAAAGAGTAGTTTTTGATTCTTCTACGGAACCAGTGAAACCAAAAGCAATTTCTGTACTAGGAGTTTGATAAATAGGTTGACGAAAACTAACTTCATAAGTCTGAGATTTTGTCTCAATATCTAATTGATTGAAAGGTTCTTCAATAATTTGACTATCGGTGCGACGATGACGTAAGCTAATTGTACCATTTTTAAGATTAATGGGTAGAGTATAACTAAAATCATCAAGAGTATCACTACCTTCTGTATGATAATAAGTAACATTAAGGCGATCGCCTAACCCAGTCAAATTGCTATGAGAAGTTTGAACTTGGAGACGAACACTACCCACACTAGGAGAACGTAAATTATCAGCAGAGAGTTGAGCAAAAAAAGCAGGTGCTTCTTGGACATTGACATCCAATCTACTCAAACCAGGACGAGAACCTGCACTTAAATTAGCAGATAATCTTTCAATCAGAGGGTCAAGTTGTAATAACTGTAGATATTGAAATAATTGATTTTGATTGAGAGGTGTTTTAATCCCAGATTCAATACGACTGCGAATATAACCAGAATTAAGTCGTTCTAGTCCAGAAATTTCAATTGTTTCAACTTGTCCTTCCAAAACTTCTATTATAACACTACCATCTGCCAAAGTTTGGGGTGGAATAAAAGCTCCAGAAGTCACATATCCCTGGTCAAAGTATAGCTGAGTTACTGCTGATTGTGCTTGAAGTAATTCAGCAAAAGAAATAGGTCTATTTGTAAAAGGTTCCAACACTTCTGCCAATTCTGTTGGACTAAAAACCGTACTACCAACAACTACAAATTGGTTGACGGTAATTTTACCAGGAATTTGCAGAGGAGATAACTGGGGAGATGAAGAAGGAACTGGTGGAGGTTGAAGTAAATCTTCTGGTGGTGGTAATGGTTTTACTTGTGGTAGAGGTTGAGGGTTAGGATTAATTGGCCTAGGATTTATTTGAGCAAAAGCTGGTTTATAAATAGAAAAAGAAGAGAAAAAAATTAAAATTATTATCCGCAGCATCATAACTTTTTTTGATAATTCAGTTTTTGTCCAAGCCAAAAATCTAATTGGGTCATTAAATTTCTAAAATTTTTTTTACAGTGTCCCTGGATATTGTTGTTCAAATATAGCAAACGCCTTGACGGTTATAACTTATGAAATAACTGTTTGCACAGCATTCCCCAGGAGAAATGATGGAATACAAATAATCAATTTTTTTCCCTCTTCCTTCTTCCTTTTGCCACATCTTATATCATGTGCGGATAATTACTGATAAAAAAACTTTCTCGTTCTTTTCTTCTTTCTTCCCTCCTGAATTTTGTAGGGGTAATTTATGAATTACCACTACTGACTCCTGAGTAGTTTATTTATAACTGTTTAAACGGACATGATATTACATAAATAAATGCCCACAAAAATTTTAGAGGAAGATGGTCTTCCTTTTTCCTTATTGGACAATTTTAATTATCTATACTGACGCTAATTTCTAATCCCAGAAAATATCTTATACTTCTTGCAGAAGTCAGGGAATAGGGAGTAGGGAGATGAAATTGTTTATTTCACATCTTAAATTAATTTACAGCGGTTTTCATTTCGGTAGACCACTGTAGGGGCGATTTCCTAACGGAATGCTCCGCAAACGCGAATCGCCCCTACAGGGTTTTGGTTATGACGATGTGGTTTATTCATCTGAAAAGCGCTGCAATTAAAACTTTTGCAAGAGGTCTATTAAAGAAGATGGCAAATTATATCAAATCCTCTTAATTCGGTATAAAATAGGACTTATATCATGTCCGGTTGAACAGTTATAAATAAAGAGGGAGGAGACAGGAGACAGGAGACAGGAGACAGGAGATAGTCCTCAAAGCACCCCTAATCCCTTCCTGGAGGGGAAGAGAAGTCAGGATACAGGAGGCACTCCTCAGTCCGGAAGAGTCGGAAGTTTTTTTATTACTAATTATCCGAACATGATATAAAACGTAGTTGTGCGTTAGCAAAAGAGCAGTAGGGACGTTGCATGCAACGTCCCTACTGTGGTCTACTGAAATAAAAACCGCTGTAATACCATAAAATTTTGTACCTCATCAACTCGAAAAATGCTGTAATTACTAGAATATAGGAATCCTAGAATAGCTTGTAATATTTGATTGTAAGGGTTTGGAGACCAAACCCCTACCGGACTTAATCTAACAAACCTAAGAAGCGCTACCAATCAAAATGTCACGCACCCTTACAGGTACACAACGATGAGTCATTTGCGCTAACTGCATAGGTTCTCCTTTTCCACAAACATTAGTACCACACTGTTCTGATTCAGCAGCAGTTCCGACAGCATCAACACTATTCCAAAAATCAGTCGTCATCGAATGATAAGTTACATCCTTCAACATTCCGACAATTTTGCCTTTTTTCACCTGCCAAAACGCATCTCCACCAAATTGAAAATTCCGCCGTTGTTGATCGATAGAATAACTACCAATACCATCAATTAAAATTCCATCCTCAGTATCAGCAATCATTTCAGCTAATGTTGCCGTATGACTACCACCATCAGCACCCGCTTCTAATCCCAAATTGGGAATGCGAACCATAGGTATACTTGACCAACTATCAGCATAAGCACAGCCATTACTGCTACCACGTCCCAGTCGGTAAGCTGTCTCCCTGTCTGTCAGATAATCTACTAATACCCCATCCTTGACAACATACCAATCTTGTGATTTTACACCCTCATCATCATATCCTATAGTGCTACGGCCACCTGCTTGAGTGCGATCGCATTTAAAGTTAACCCAGGGTGCAGCATATTGGAGTTTGCCTAATTTATCAGTAGTTGCAAAGCTAGTCCCAGCAAAGTTAGACTCATAACCATAAACTCGATCTAATTCTGTGGGATGTCCAACTGATTCGTGAATGGTGAGAAACAGATTTGTTGGTTTCAGAATTAGAGTTGAACGAATATCGGTAGGTCCTTTGGGAGCATGAAGTTTTTCTATTGCTTCGGTGGCAACTCTATCTACTTGACTGAATAAGTCAGTGGGGTTAATATGCTCGTATCCCATATTCAAAGGAGGGCGATCGTAACTGCGACTTTGAGCATCATTATTAGCAATAGCTGTACAAGTAAACCCAGGATAGCTGCGGTAAATTGTTTGCTCGATGAGGGAATCATTTGTCGAAGCAAAGATTTTCTCTTCTTTCGTGAAACTCAGAAAAGAGAATGCTTTTTTAATACCCTGTTCTCCATAACTTAATAATTTCTCGTTCAAATTCAAAAGTAGTTCTGCCTTTTCTTGAATAGGAACAGTAAATGGGTCAATTTCAATAGGAGTAACGTAACTATCGCGGTAGGTCTCCACAGGTACTAACTCCACAGGTGTTTGTTGACAGAGACGACTACCTTTGGCAATATCTACTGCTAAAGCAACAATTCTCACTACCTCTTCTGGGGTTTGACGATGACTAGCAGCAAAACCCCAAGCACCTTTTAGTAAAACTCTTACTCCAAAACCAGAACTAACGTTATCTTGTAATTGCTTGAGAGAGCGATCGCGAGCCATCAATCTTTGAGAACGGTAACTACATAAACGAATATCTCCATATTCACATCCTGACTGGCGAATTAGATTTATTGCTAATGTGGCTAATTCTTTAGTTTCTATTCTTGCTGCTGTTTGTACCATTTTATGTGAAAATTAATATTGTCTAGTTTATTTTATAGCACTACGCGCTAGGGAGTAGGGAGTAGGGAGTAGGGAGTAGTAGACGGTTAAAGGGTTCTAGGATTTATAAATTTTAAGAGCCTTAGTACCTATTGCTATAATAGTAAATAATCTAGGGAGCAGGGAGTAGGGAGTAGGGAGTAGGGGAAAAATAATTGATAATTCATGGATAAGAATTGATTGGATTTTTGATTATCGGAGAGGTTTATTAGATATGTCTAATATAGAATCCGGTTGAACAGTCGTCCGCAGCGACGATAGGAAGCAATCTCCGCGCACCTCTGAGATTGCTTTCCTTACGGAATGCTGCGCATTCATGTCGCGCAGGGAAACCTTCCACTCCGTTCCAGTCGCAATGACGTAGGCTATAGTAATTATCGGGATTCTATATAATTCTCTAGAAAATAGGCAGTAAGCATTAGAACCATAAAAGTAATTGTACTTCAACAACTTGAGAAACGCTATATTAGTATAAAAGACTTTCCTAGATTATGCCGAACTCTCCAAGCTGTTATTTCATCAGTCAAATCAGCGTTTTTTATTTTTCAGCTTTATATGTTAATCTAAGTCTCATTTAAGATGTTCTATTATGATGCTCTATAGAACCCATTTGGTATCTCAAAAATTAGCTGGAGAGATGGGGGGACGGGGAGATGGGGAGATGGGGAGATGATGAAGCAAGGGGCTATTTTTATACTTTTTTCCCTATTCTATTTCACCGAAATTCTGACTCCTAATATCATGTTCCCCTTGCAGGGGAGCTGCGAATTGCGGATAATCACTTATAATAAAGTTTTTGTTTGTAGAATTGCTCTAGCCCTATATAGAGTTAGGGCTGAGAGCAATTCTACGAACTTTAATTATAGTAACTATTTAACCGAACATGATATAATTCCTGACTCCTGATTCCTAACTCCTGATTCCTATAGCAGTAGCCACTATAGTTAGGACATCGAGTAATTATGATGATTTATGACGCGAGCAAGATGCTCGCACTAATTGTCGCGCGCCGCCTTGGCGGTTGCTATAACTCCGCGCCTCCTGTCTCCTGTCTCCTGTCTCCTGTCTCCT
>JBFRWR010000708.1:0-4397 GCA_051439685.1 Trichodesmium sp. | reverse complement strand
CCCCTGGCATAATTGGTCTTCCAGGAAAATGTCCTTGAAAATGGGGTTCATTAAAAGTCACGTTTTTAATTCCAACTGCTTTTTCTCCCGGTACATATTCTATGATGCGGTCTACTAAAGCAAAGGGATATCGATGGGGTAATAATTTGTGAATCTCTTCAATAGTTAAAATATTTGTCCCAGTAGTCGCAGCATCTTGATTTTGCTGAGTCTGAGGATTTTCTGTGGTGGCTGTCGAATCAGTTGTAGTTTCTTCAGAGGTTGACATTTGTACAGTTATTGAGTGGCGGTCTTAATTTTACCATGTAGAGGGGTAATCGTGAAATTAATTTCTCAAGTTTTTATATGACATATTTAGAATCTGCTCTCTACTAAACTAACACGTTATAGTTTTGATTCAGTATCTATATTAGATATATTTTCCGAGAAAGGAGATTTTATCTTACTTTAGGTAGACGAATTGTAGGCAAGAGGGCTGCAATACAAAGGTTCTCAAATTAATAATATTTATATCTGATATATTAAGAATCTGCTCTCTACTAAACTAAGACGTTGTAGTTTTGATTCAGTATCTACATTCTGGATAATACTATACCCCTAAAATTTTTTGAGCTAATTGGATATGTAATTTATGACTAGCCTTGTAAGCCAAATAATGAGCTTGAGGAAAATTTCCCAATAAACTCAAATCTCCAATTAAATCTAACATTTTATGACGTACTGGTTCATTTGTAAACCTTAAAGGTGGATTTAACCATCCGGTTTCGCTACAAACCAAAGCATTTTCTAAAGTACCGCCTTTAATTAAACCAGCTTCTCGCAATTGGTCAATTTGATAAGATAAACCAAATGTCCGAGCTGGGGCAATACAGTCAGCGAAACTTTCTTTTTTCGGAGACCAACTATACCATTGATTACCAATAGCTGGTAAATCAAAATCTATGCCATAAGTAAATCTAGTTTCTGGACTAGGTAAAGCAGCTACAAAAGTATCCTCCTGATATATCCAGATTGGTTGAGTTATTCGGTGTGGGGTATGAGTAATTCCCCCATCTCCCACACTCCCCACACCTCCCACACCTCCCACACCTCCCACACCTCCTTCTTTTAATCCTACAGAAGCGATCGCCTCTGTCCAGACTTTAGCCGAACCATCTAATAAAGGAACTTCAGGACTATCAATTTCAATTCGAGCATTATCTATACCCATTCCTACCAAGGCAGCTAATAGATGTTCTACAGTACGGATGCGAATATCTCCAATTCCTAATTCTGTAGAGAGAGTAGTAGAAATAACAGAAGATATTCCAGCATGAATAATTGGAGTTTCTGGTAAATCAACCCTAACAAAATATCTACCTGTATTTTGAGGAGCAGGCATAACTTTCACATGAGATTTTATACCGCTATGTAAACCAACTCCCGACTCTGAAAATTCTGCTGCTAAAGTATATTGATGATTCATAATCTTTGAAATAAGTTTTTTATTTTATAGCAGGGAAGAGGGAATAGGCAATAGGGAAAAGGGAAAAGTTGGAAAAACATTTTTGAAAAATCCAGAAAAATCAAAAGAAAATTCTGCCGACCACCTCCTCTATAATTTTCCATTCCCGAAAAGAGAGAACTCTTAAAACTTAACTCTTATACTGGGAAATATAATTAATAATTTATTGGCAATAATTAATTTGATTGGGGATTTTTAGAGATGTCTGGAAAAAGGAAAAATCGAGAAAAATCAAAAGACAATTCTGCCGAATAACTCCTCTATAATTCTCCATTCCTACTCTCTACTCTCCACACTTGACTCCCCACATTCCCCTACACCCAATCAACGAGCGCCACTTTATATTTCTTACCAACTTTTTTCAAGTTAAAAGCCTTAGAAGACTTTAAAAAGTTGAGAAATTTACTACTTAAATTCAATTGTTTCAGAATCGTAGTCAGAGAATAATTATATTGTTTTTGAAATGCTGTACCAATAATAGAAATGCAAATGTAGCCACGAGGAGCATTAACAGCTAAAACTTCCACAATTTTTACTACAGCTTCTTCCAATTCTCTTGGAGAGCTAATTATCTCTGCATTTACAATTGATAGATTTTCAGCTACTTCTGGAGAGCTAATTATTTCTGAATTTACAGTCTGTATATTTTGGGTAGCGATCGCCACTTGATATTCTTGAGACCTTGGTTTTTTTTGAGCTTTAAATTTAGGAGATAATTTGAAAAAGTGTATCAGGTCACTGTTAATTTGTAAATCACTTAATACCTCCCCCATATCTTCCCCAAATATTTCTGTAAATTTTTCATTTACTAACTTCAAATCCACAAAAACTCGATTTTCACTTAGGGGAATATTAGAGATAATTTTTATCACTTCTTGCTCAAATTCTGCTATAGAATTAATCTGATATGAATCAACTGTATTTAACTGAATATTATATTCATTTTTAACTAATTCTGTAGCAATATTTTCATTTGCCAAAATATCCACTTCTTTTGACTGAAGAATCTCCTTATTTTCAACTAATTCTGTAGGAATATTTTGATTTTCCAAAATTTCTACTTCTTCATAAATAACCTCTGATAAACTTTGTTTATGTTGTTTATCTTGAGCAATTTCACATCTTTGATCTAATAAACTAGCAATCATAGATAATTCAGATTTGCGACGACGAATTGACTCATTTTCTAATTGCAATAACCCTTTAATTTCTGCTACAAACTTTTCTAATGGTGGAATTTCTCTTGCCACTCTGAAAGAATAATGCCTCACCTCTAAAGTATTTCGATTTTCTATAGTCAGAATATGAGCTGGTTGCCTTTTTACTTGATAAACAATCAAACCTTGATTTTGTAAAATGTTACAAAGATGAGTCAATAACCAATCCGAAGAACAAACAAAAACAACTTTCGCATCAGAATATTGCCTACTAATAGCTGCCCCCATAGACATCATTTGAGCATCAGCACTATTTTTACCTTCAGGAACATGAATAAGTTGATATCCACGTTCAAAAAGTTCTAAATCATATTTGTTTAAACTAGAACTTTTCCAGTTAGCAAAAGCAATCTTAACTTGTAAAGAATATTCAGAAATATTCGCTAAAAATTTCTCCGTATTAACATCAATTTTCAGATTTTCAGCATCTAATAATAAAATTGCAATTCCAGCTCTGGGTGCTTCAGCTAAAGTTTTTGGTTCAGATTGATTAACAGAAATTTCCTGGTCTATGTTTGAGGTAGGAAACTGTTCCATAAACTGCCTACCACAATCTTTGCAGAGATAGCGTTGACGATTATTAGGACGACCATTTTTCCGTAAAGACGTAGAACCACAACTAGGACATTTCATATATTAAGTCAAAAGTCAAAAATAAAAAGTATTTGATTTCATCTTCAATAATTTTATTTGAATGATATTAAATCCGGTAGCATCGGTATAATTAGATAGTCAATCTAGGAGTCATGAGTCAGGAGTCAGGAGTCAGGAGGGAAGAGAATTTAGAAGTATTTACACTTTTACTGATTTTTCGGGAACCGTAGATGAAAATTTTTTGCTACCGAATTAAGCGGATTTGATATGAGCTATTAAGTCAAAAGTTAGTCACAAGTAGCAGCACCTCAAAGAATTTATATCAAGAGAAACTTGCGAGTCACAAATTGAGATTAAAGCTATTTATCCTAACTTCTGATACCAATTACCAAAAGTAATGCTATACTTCAACAGTCAAATATTTACCAATATTTCAAGTCTGTTTTTGACAATTATTAGTCGTTTAGGTGTTCCTGAATCAAGGTATGAAAATAAAAATTGAGCAATCTCAAATATTTCTTATTCAAGAGTTTAGCAACTACTAAAAAATATAAATCATACCCACCCATCAGCAACACCGTCGTTTAGTATAGATTTTTCCAAATTTCAACCTCACCCTCTCCTCCCACACTTCACACACTTACCTAAAAATAAATGTATAAAACCTCTACATTCATGGAGAAAAAAGAAAAAAAATTCCTTTTAGGCAATCTTTCTTAATAAGAAGAGTTCATTAATGGATAATTGATAATTGATAATTACCTCTGGTTAAAACCTTGTTTATTGACAAGAATCATGAAAAAATTTATTTCTCTTGGTTGATTGGATATGGCTAGGTTTCCTCAGCATCCCATCCTACTGACTACTCCGCAAACAACAGCTTTTTCCCCTTAAAAGGGGAGGCTTTAAACCAAAATTATTTAATTATTAATTTATTGAACCATCCAATCAGATTTAGCATTCTTTTTGAGAAATGGTAAGTAGTCATGCTTTTAGGAATTTCCTAGTTGAGAGAGGGAATAGGGAATAGGGAATAGATATTGAGGGAGAAATAATTTATAGATTAAGATTGGAGATATAGC
>JBFRWR010000707.1:0-8893 GCA_051439685.1 Trichodesmium sp. | reverse complement strand
TCATACTAATGGTCTTGGTTGGTGTTTGGAATGTGATTGGACGCTATCTAGGTAGGAGCATTGGTCAAAATTTAACTTCCAATGCTTTGATAGAAATTCAGTGGTATATTTTTGACCTGGTTTTTCTGTTAGGTGGAGCTTATGCTCTAAAACATAATGAACACGTTCGTGTAGACATTTTTTATACTAAGTGGAGTCCTAAAAGAAAAGCTCTAGCTAACCTGATTGGTACAATATTGTTCTTAATCCCTTTCAGCATTATTGTCGTGATAGTTTCCTGGGGATCTGTTTTAAATTCCTGGGCTATCCTTGAGAGTTCTCCTGACCCTGGTGGATTACCCCGTTACCCAATCAAAACAATGATTATAGTTAGCTTCGTATTATTATTTCTTCAAGGAATTTCTGAAGCAATTAAAAATTTTGCGGTCTTTACAGGTCAATTAGCCCCCTATCAGGAGTCTCATGAGTCTGAGTTTTGAATCTGAATTTCTAGGTCCATCAATGTTTGCAGGAGCATTGGTATTACTTTCCTTTGGTTATCCTGTAGCTTTTTCTCTAGGTGGAGTAGCAATAATCTTTGGTTTAATAGGTATTGCTTTAGGAGTTTTTGACCCTATATTTCTCACTGCAATGCCCCAAAGAATTTTTGGTATTATGGCTAACTATACTTTGTTGGCTATACCCTACTTTATTTTTATGGGGGCAATGTTGGAAAAATCTGGCATTGCAGAACAACTGTTGGAAACGATGGGAATATTATTTGGTCGAGTTAGGGGTGGTTTAGCTCTAGCAGTTGTTCTTGTGGGCGCTCTTTTAGCTGCTACTACTGGTGTGGTTGCTGCTACGGTAGTGGCAATGGGGTTAATTTCTTTGCCTATTATGTTGCGGTATGGGTATAATAAAGAGTTGGCTACAGGTGTAATTGTGGCATCGGGGACTTTAGGCCAGATTATTCCTCCTAGTGTGGTTTTGGTAGTATTGGCAGACCAACTGGGTATTTCTGTTGGCGATCTTTTTATTGGTTCTATTTTGCCTGGTCTAATAATGGCAGGAACTTTTGCTCTTCATGTTTTGATTGTTTCTTTTATACGACCAGATTTAGCCCCAGCTTTACCAGCAGAGGTACGAGAAATTGGAGGGAAAACTCTAGGGCTAAGGGTGCTAACTGTAATGATTCCACCATTACTCTTAATTTTATTGGTTTTGGGTAGTATATTTTTTGGTATTGCTACACCGACAGAAGCAGGAGCTGTGGGATGTGTCGGAGCGATCGCCTTGGCTATCCTTAAAGATAAATTTAGTTGGAGTGCTTTAAGAAAGGTCTGTGATGTGACTCTCCGCACAACTACTATGGTGATGTTTATACTTTTGGGGTCCACTGCTTTTAGTTTGGTTTTTCGAGGAGTGGAAGGCGATCGCTTTATGTTTGATTTACTTGCTAATCTTCCTGGTGGTACGACTGGTTTTTTAGTTGTCAGTATGGCAATAGTTTTCTTTCTTGGTTTTTTTATTGACTTTTTTGAGATTGCTTTTATTGTTGTACCTTTATTTGTACCTGTTGCCCAACAACTTGGTATTGACTTAGTTTGGTATGGTGTGATATTGGGAGCTAATCTTCAAGCATCTTTTTTAACGCCTCCCTTTGGTTTTGCACTTTTCTACTTAAGAGGTGTAGCACCACCAGAAGTTACTACTGGTGATATATATAGAGGTGCTATACAGTTTATCCTACTTCAGTTATTAGTTTTGGTATTGATTATTGCTTTTCCTGGTATTGTTAATTTCCTACCATCTTTAAGTTGGTAAAGGTTTCATCTTAAAATACGAAAGAAGTTGTTTAGTCAGGCTTAAACCACACAGAGATATTAAGTAGCTTTAAAGATATTTTTATACAGCAGATTTCGGGCAAATGAGGTACAAGGTAAATGGTGAAAATATTGTAGTGCGGGCATCTTACTCGCTTTTTAGTGTACATCATAATGCACGGAAACTGCTGTAAATATCAGGTTTTACCTCAAAAATATATAAGAGATTGAATGTATTAGGAAAGATAAAAATGACATAGGGAGTAGGGAGTAGGTCCTAAGGAATCAACACAAATATTTCTCACTTCCAAATCTCAGGAATATATTTACCTAATATCTATCTACCCACTGGATTTCAATTCTTTGAAATCTGATCAATTTTCGATTTTAGTAATTATTTGTTCTCTTAATGCTTATTTTACAAACATTCTCTAAATCATTGAAATCCTCATATAAAATACTAAAATTTTTGCTACAAACAATCAGGTTGTTTATAGAATTTTAGTGATGGTAATTTATGAATTACCTACAGAAAAGACAAGTAAAACAGAATAACCTCAATCTCATTGCCTAGAATAAATCTTTCTTTAATTAGTCAAATCCAAATTTCTAGTAAAGTATTTTAATTGATAAAATTATTTCTACCATTCTGTTTCAGATTTAATCTGTATAAGAATTTTAGCTATTTTTAGTGTTTGAGGTACTTACTTTTGATCAACTTATTGTTCCTAATTTATAGTATATAAATAGCTATTTTTTAATCTATCAACTTTCCAAGTACCGATAAAATCATTTACTATCTTTGCAATATTTAAGTTGTTTTGTGGAAGTAGAGAGTTAGGGAAAGGCTATAAAGGAGGAGTTAAATTTGAGGTGAGATTTTTTCAGAAGGACTGATGCTGAAAAGGTTGGCCAATAGTAATTAATTACAAACGGGTTCAATGTGCATCTCCTGAAATATTTTGACTAACTAGGGCTTGCTGATTAATTCTCAAAGCATTGACAGATAAAAGCTTTAGCTTTTTCAGGTTGAAAAAAGTCCCCGCTTTTTAGAGCGAAAAGCTGAAAAAGTAAAAAGTGAGTATTTGATGCACACAAGGGCAGAAAAATCAAGGGATAATTCTGACTCATACCTCCTCACTCATTCCCTATTTCTCCTGATTTCCCCTCCTGGAAGGGGCTATGCTTTATAAACATCTTTCTTAACATAAAACTTGACAAAGTATACAAGTTGTGTATATGTCTTGAATCGGCTTTTTTATCAGAAAAAGTGTATTGAAAACTACACTTTTTTGAAAGCTGTAGACAAAATTCTTGCTCCCCACACTCCCCACACTCCCCACTCTCCTATAAGGGTTTCAGGAGTTCCTTATAAGGGATAGCTAGGAGGGGCGGGGGTGGGTTGACTGCTGAGGACTGACTCCTACCCTTACCACTCATACTTTTTGAGCAAACCCTAACTATCAAGTCCAACGTATTTTTTTAAATTATTAAAAATTTTTCTCAACTATTGCATAAATCAAAGAGTATCATATATACTGATTTTCAACTCCAGCTTATAGGGAGTTATTGAAGCAAAATCTAGTAAAAACTTGGATAGATTAATATGTCACATAATTTTGATATTCAGCAAGCTCGTCCTAGTAAAATTCAAGTAGAAGTTAAAGATATCCTACAAACTTCAGTAGGCAAAAATTTCGTAGCAGGATTAAACTTTGATTCAGATGGTGGCGACCGTAATTTTGATTCAGATGGTGGCGACCGTAACTTTGATTCAGATGGTGGCGACCGTCATCAACAATAGTTAAAGTTCTCAGTGTTTTAATTTTATTTTTGAGTATTTAGGGGTTAATAATTAGCACTTATTTATATAAAAATCACAGCCATTTAGGCTGTAAATAGTGGTAATTAAAAAAACAAGCTGATGGTAAAAGCTTTACCCCTTTTTTAGAGTCAAAATCTCACTACTTTAATTTATTAAGTAGAAAGTGGTAAATATTGTACTTTATGTATCAAATTGTAAACTGGTTCATAAGTAAGCTATATCAATGCTTTTAAGGCTTTTATAACTAAGTATCCAACACCTTTTTTTTCCTTGCTCTACTTATGCACAATGGAAATAATATGGAGGATATTTAAGCTTTAATATCGTGTTTGTTTGAATACTTATACATAAGCATTCAGCAGTCAGCTATTAGCTCTCAGCTATGACTGATTAATTCATTATTTTTAAGCATTGAGTAGCACCAGAATCTTGCTTGTAAGAATTGTCTAATTATCTGAACTGTACTGGTTAAAATTTTGAATTTATTGCTGTAAGTATTGAACTATTAGCAAACTCTAAATAATTGTCTCGTTAAAGCAGCGACAACTTACTTTGGCAATAAATTTTAATTCTCATCTCAATTCCTTTTACTTTCTAGTATCGTCAATACCTGAATGTTTACACTTATACTTTGGTAAAAGAAAGGCAGAGTTGAGAAACAAAGATTCAGAAAAGTTTCTTCCTATTCTAACTGAATTATACAGAAACGATTCTATCAGAGTTAACAAAGTTAGAAGTTATTTTTGTAACAGGGATTTGAACCCTCCTCCAAAAATATTTCGCTTGAAAAGGCGGGTTGGGGCGACTATTTTGATAAGATAAATCTAGCTTAAGCAGCTAAACAAGATTATTTATTCAGCCTCATTATAGATAAAATATACAGCATAATAAATTCTATCTGGCAAAATGTGAATTGATTTTGTGTACTTGCTGATATTGGCAGTATTGTTAACAAAATAGGTTTGATTATACTAAATAAAAAATGTACTAAGACAAACAATTTTAAGTAGTTGTGCAAAATAAATTGCCTATTTTACAGGTTAAAAAAGGGAAGAGGGAAGAGGAAGTCAATAGGATTTATAATTAATTGGTTATGAACTTAGTTGATAAATAATATTTTTCTGGAATATTGAGAGAGTAAATAATTTAGGTTAACTAGGAGGAAGACAAATATTATATTTTTTGATTGATTTATTAAAGACAAATTTGAGAACCTTAAAAATTCAATAATTATCTTAAAGTGGTAATAGTTTATAGTTTTTATATTTCTTTAAAGGGAAGTTGAATCAACTTATAGCGGTTTTCACAAAGGTAGACTACAGACAAAATATAAGTATGTTTGAAGTTAGATAAGTTACAGAATTGATAGCTGTACTCGATGTTAATCAAAACCCCTATACCTTAGAATTTTCATTTAGATAACTTTTAATATAGAAAATGAATAATTATGGAAAAAAGACACCTGTAAACTTCAAAAATTAATAGAAAAAATTCTTGATTATGTCGTATCTCACAAACTTACTAGAACCTTATCAGAAAAAAGAATTTCTAGAAAAAAATTGGACAAAGAAAGCGATCGCTATCTCAACTAAAGGACAGAAAAATTTTACAGACTTATTTTCATGGGAAAAGCTTAACTATCTCTTGAACTTTCATCAAATAGCATATCCCGATCTGCGCCTTGCATTTGATGGAAAAGTTCTAGAACCAAAAGAAAATAAAAGTATTACTCAATGGTGTGAGAAAGGTGCGACTCTAATCATAGACCAAATTCATAAAAGGATTCCAGAAGTTTCTCTATTTGCTTCTAAACTTAGTTATGAATTAGGATATCAAACTCAAGTAAATGCTTATTGTTCTTGGTCTAGTAAAAAAGGATTTTCTCAGCACTATGATACTCACGATGTATTTATTTTACAAGTAGAAGGAAGTAAACAATGGTATGTTTATACTGACACGTTCAAATATCCATTACCTAACCAAAAATCATCCTCTTTTACACCACCCGAAGAAGAACCATATTTGACTTGTATTTTAGAACCAGGAGATGTACTTTATATACCTCGTGGACATTGGCATTATGCAGTAACAAAAGAGGAACCATCTATTCATCTTACTCTAGGTATTCACTGTAAAACAGGTATTAATTTTTTGGAATGGTTAATTGCTGAATTAGAACAGAAAGAAGAATGGAGAAAAAGTCTACCTTTAAGAATAGGGGATAATTCTTTTAATCAAAGTTTAGAGAGTTTAATTATTGAATTAAATCAGCAAATAAATAATCATAAACTGCAAGAAAAATATAATAATTACTTAGATGGTTTAGGCAAACCTATTGAAGAATATAACTTTCCTTATCAAGCTGGATTAAATATTTTTGATAATGGCATTGAAACCAAGTTTAAGATATCCCAGTTTCAACGTTTGAAAATTTCTAAAATAGAAGATAATGATGGATATAAAATTTTAGTTTCTGGCAAAGAAGTATCTATTAGAGGAGTACCAGAATATCTGATTGAAAACTTATTTAGTAGAGAAGCATTTACCGGAAAAGATTTAATAAATTTGTTACCTGACTATGACTGGGAAATAGATATTATGCCAATGTTATTAAAGTTAGTTAATGAACAAGTTATTTTTGTAGAACCTAATATTTAATATTTAAAAAAAATGAATCAATTTTTTTGTGCTGATGCTTGCCGAGAAGCAAATGAAGATATTATTGGAAGTGGTACAAATTATTCAGTATATGTGCTGCTAGAATGCCCTTATCCTTGGGAATATAATGCTTTTGCATCTCGTTATTTGCCAAAAAACTTAGAGGTTTTAATGGCAGAAGTCAAAAAGTCTAAATTGTCACTCAGATTTTTACTGATTACTCAAAATCAAAATCAAAGACAAGATAACAGAAAGATTTTAATCTATGAAAAAGATCAAAGCTCATTTTTAAATAGTTATAAAAAATCTGAGTTTGATGTAGAGCATCCTGACAAAATGGCTCCGGTTATTCAAAAATATTTAGAAGGAAATAGTTTAGAGACTAAAACTCAACAAAGTCAAACAAGAGATATATTAGTTTGTACTCACGGTAGCCATGATAAGTGTTGTGCTAAATATGGTAATCCATTTTATATGGAAGCTCAAAAAACTATTTCTGAATTAGATTTAAAAAATACTAGAATTTGGAAAGCAAGTCACTTTGGTGGTCATAGATTTGCACCTACTATTATTGACTTTCCTGATGGTAGATATTATGGGTTACTGAATCAAGAATCTTTTAAGTCAATCTTGCTCCGAACTGGCAATATTAAATTATTAAATCAAGTATATAGAGGATGGGGAATTTTACCAACTTTTATTCAAGTCTTGGAAAGAGAACTTATCTTCCGTCATAGTTGGGAATGGTTTAAGTATAAAGTTAATCTTTTAAATATTGAGATAAATACTGATAAAACATTAATTCAAACTGAATTAGGGATACTTAAACCAAACGGTTCTAAATATATTTGTCAGGCTAAATTAATCCAAGATGAAATTAAAACTATTCGACTTAAAGGTTCTTGCAATGTTAGTCAAGAGTCAGAATTTATTAAGTATTCTGTTAAAGATATTATCTGGAAGAATATTGATTTGAAAGCTACTGATAAAAAACTGATTAGTTCTCAGCAGAAGGTAAGTTAAATTTCATAAATTGGTGGGGTATTCCCAAAAAATCAAATGGCTTCCCAGTTTCTTGAAAGCCTATTTTTTGATAAAATTTAGAGGCATTAATACGAGACATTACTCTCAAGGATTTCAAATGTTTTTGATCGGCAATTTCAATAATCTTTTTAATTAAAGCTGTGCCTACTCCCTGAGATTGAAATTCAGGTAGAATAGCAACATATGCAATACTGCCTAACTCTGTAGACATTTCTCGTAGTCTAGCAGAACCAATAATTTGCCGATTATTAACAGCAATAAAATGTAAAGAATCAGCATCATACTCATCTTTTTCTGTTCCTCTTTCCAGATTTATCGGCGCTCGTAATACCAACCAACGTTGATAATACATTTCTTCTTTTTGTTGTTGGTCTTCAATCAAACTAATTTGAAAATTCAGCATTTGTCACCTACATTTAAAAGGAGAAAATATTTATGTTAGCCAGGACTAACCTAGCTGAAATAACACAAAGGTCAAGATACCAATACTTTCATAATTCTACCAGTCTTGCTCAACCGATAAAATCTAAAGTATCAAGATGATACTTATCTCTTTTTCTTTCTCTTTCCATATTTATCAGCACTCGTCATACTCACCAACGTCGAGAATAAATTTCTTCTTTTTGTTGTTAGTTTTCAATCAAACTAATCTGAAAATTCATCATTTGTCACCTACATTTAAAAGGAGAAAATATTTATGTTAGCCAGGAATAACCTAGAGCAAATAACACAAAGGTCAAGATAACAATACTTTCATAATTCTACCAGTCGTACTCAACCGATAAAATGTAAAGTATCAAGATTATACTTATCTCTTTTTATGTCTCTTTCCAGATTGATCAGCAGTCGTCATACCAACCATCTTTGATAATACATTTCTTCTTTTTATTGTTGGTCTTCAATCAAACTAATCTGAAAATATAGAATTTTTTACCTAAATTTCAAAGGAGAAAATATTTATGTTAGCCAGGACTAACCTAGAGCAAATAACACAAAGGTCAAGATAACAATACTTTCATAATTCTACCAGTCCTGCTCAACCGATAAAATCTAAAGTATCAGGATTATACTTATCTTTTTCTGTTCCTATTTCCATATTTATCAGCATTCGTAATACCAACCAACGTCGAGAATAAATTTCTTCTTTTTGTTGTTAGTTTTCAATCAAACTAATCTGAAAATATAGGATTTTTACCTATATTTAAAAGCCATTCTACTCAACCAATAAAATTTAAAGCATCAGGTATTGTACTTATCTTTATTCTGTTCCTCTTTCCAGATTTATCGGCACTCGTCATACCAACCAACGTCGAGAATAAATTTCTTCTTTTTGTTGTTGGTCTGCAATCAAACTAATCTGAAAATATAGGTAAAAATCCTATATTTAAAAGCCATTCTACTCAACCAATAAAATGTAAAGCATCAGGATTGTACTTACAGCAGATTGCAAGTAAATGAGGTACAGTCCTTAATTTGATAAATCCCCACTATTTGAAAAACTGGTATACAAATACCTCCTCGCTCATTCCCATGTCTCCTGCCTCCTGCCTCCTGCCTCCTG
>JBFRWR010000706.1:0-3977 GCA_051439685.1 Trichodesmium sp. | reverse complement strand
ACTACCCCATCACTCTCGGCTGAGGATTCATAAGACCAATCCATGATAATAGTTTCAGTACCCGCTTTAATAGTAGTCTGTCGGGATATTAACGCCTGGGCTGGTTGTGCTGATAGTGCTGCTAGAGAAATGCTAGCTAGGGTTGTTGTTAGAGCAATTTTGCGGCTGATTGACATATTCATTTCGGTTTTATATTTTGTTTTTTTTGATTGCCGGCTGGATTGGATTTTGCCAGCAGAACGCCAAGTTACAGTGGCGTTGCAGGTGATTTCTCAACCACCAACTTAATCAATCCTAATCCACCCCCCCTAGTGTCAAGGGTGTTTCGCCAATTTCATCAACTCTTCATAAAACCACTGAAATGCTCCTCAATCTTTACTGAATCTTCATAAAACTACGGATGTATTTGTGGTGTCTTAAAAGATTTCCTGATTTTTGGCTTTGCGCTTTGTCATGGGGTAGCGATCGCTCCCGTAGTCGGGTAGGTTAGATTTTGCTCCGCAACGTTTTTGCGCAGAGTGCAATCTAACACAACCAGCAACTAGGGTTTTGACTTTTAACCTCCCTCGATGTGGGGCGCGCGAGTGAGCAATTAATATCATGTATCAATGTTCTGGCTCAAACCCGCCCCTAGAATTTTGCAGACGTTGATGGTGTAGGGGCGGGTTTCCCCCTTAAATTAACAAGTTTTCACCTAAAGTTAGCTAAACCCACCCCCTGGCGATATGGCTGCACGGGGGGGACAGGGCGGGTTTTGATAAATTAATATCATGTATCAATATTCTGGCTCAAACCCGCCACTACAATTTTGCAGACGTTGATAGCGTAGGGGCGGGTTTCTCCGTTAAATTAACAAGTTTTCACCTAAAGTTAGCTAAACCCGCCCCCCAATGATGAGATCACAATTTTTGAATCTGAATCTATGGATATTTTAAATATTAATAAGAAAGCTTACAATTTGCAAAGCAGGTTCCCCTACTTATAGATAGCCCATTAAAATAAGAAAAATCCCTAATTTTTAGAATTTCGACCAATGATTTCAGACTCCTCCAACTACGAACAATCTCACGAAAAAGAAAACCCTGACGATCAACTAGAAGAAGAGATACGACTAGAAGTGTTGAGAGGTCGCGAGTTTACTTTAGCTGATGTCATTGGTCAAGAAGGCGGTTCTTTTATGAAAGGGGAATCTCCAGTTCCCAAGCTGGTGCAAGTCAAAAATGAAATCAATAATTTGATTAGTCAGAATTTGCACGATATCTCAGGAATTTTACAAGCAGTTCTATATAGGTGGGTTGATGAAGATACTGCCCGCATTAGTAAACATCTGGATGCACCATTGGCAGCTTTATTGGGATTATTGAATTCTATTTTGGAAAATCCCCCAATCCTTTATGAGCTTGTACGTCAGGTGGATATGCTGTGGGGAGAAATGAATAGTGAGCGACCTTATTTTCAGCGTCCGGGACAGCAACCTCACCCTGATGATGAATATACCCATGAATCAGTTTATCAGCAGCTTGTTGAACTAAAACGTTGTCTTATGTAGAATCCAGTTGAATAGTCGTCATTGCGACGATAGGAAGCAATCTCAGGCTTTGAGGAGATTGCTTCCTTCCACTCGGTTCCAGTCGCAATAACTTAGATATAGTAATTATATCATCTCCGGATAAGAGCGTGATCAAAAAAACTTGCTCCTCTATAGCAGTTTTTAGGGTAGTGAAATACATCAATTATCGATCCCCCTAAATCCCCCTTAATCAGGGGGACTTCCAGTTCCCCCCTTTTCAAGGGGGGTTAGGGGGGACCTCCTGACTTTTTCCTAATTTATTTATCACTTTTCAACCGGAGATGATATTACCCGGATTTTATATTAATTCTAAGTTTAAGTAAGATTGATTTCAGAAAGCATTTAATCATGTCGTATTAAATAACTGTAATAAAAAATATTTCCCCAACCTCGTAGGGACGTTGCATGCAACGTCTCTACATTCTGGTTAATTAAGCGGAGAGCGCGGGACTTCCCGCAGGGGGAGTTAAAAGTTTATGTAGGGCTGGCTGAATAAATATCAAAGTATTGATAGATAAAGGTAAGTGCCTTTTTATATACAATCCGGTTATATAGTATATGTTTATAATTCTGTCTACACTTCAATCTCCGCGTCTCCGCGTCTCCGCGTCTCCGTGTCTCCCTACCATACAATAATTATTCAACCGGATTTGATATTAGACCCTGAAAAAAGTGCGCCTATTTCGGTCAAAAGAGCGGCAAAAATTTAGGATTAAAGGCTGACCATGGCAGAAAAATCAAGGGATAATTCTTCGGACTGCCTGCTGATCATTCCTGACTCTTCCTGTCTCCTGTCTCCTGTCTCCTGTCTCCTGTCTCCTGTCTCCTGGCTCCTGATTCCTGACTCCTAACCTCATCCATAATACTTTTTCAGCAAACCCTAATTATTATTTTCTAGCAACTTAATAATTGTTTCAACATCATCAAATTCCCCAACTATTCTCCGTACAGGTAGAGGCCAAACCTTGATTAAAGTAGGAGTAGCAGTAATTAAATCTGCTTCAGCTTGTTCAGGATGTTTAAATACATCTATCACTTTTAAAGTATAAGGAAGAGAAAGAGATTTTTCTAACATTTGATGGAGACTCTTCAAAATACGTTCAGTAGCAATACTTTTACCTGATACAAATAAGCGGAGTACATAGCCCTGAACTTCCATTTGAGAATTAATAGTTTTTGGAGTTACTTCCTCTGGAATAGACTCCAAATCAAACTCTTGCTGATTCAGACAGACAACAAGGTTATGATTTTCCCAGAGTTGGGGAAACTGTTCATAATAAGTAGCAATTACCATGGGATTACAAAATTCTTCTAACCAAGGAGCAGGTTGCCAAATAATGTCACCAGTTTGAAAAATAGCATTAAGTAATGGCTGATATTTGAGGACTGGGGCATAAGCTTCGGCCAAAACTTGGACTTGCTGAGTGCTAGAGTCTAACCATTTATCAATAGTTGCAGCGTATCCAGGTATTAAAAAATGGGGTGGTTCAGATAGCCCCAATATTTCTTGTAGCTCTACACATAGCTGTAGATGCCATCGTTTTTGTTTACTTGTATCTATACAATAAATTAAATCTCCCCCAGGTGTAAACAAAGCAATACCTTTGAATAACTGGGGAAATTCTGCGTCAATGTGTTTCAATAGATTGACATCCTTCCAAGATTGCACTTGAATGACAACTGGGAATTACCGAATAATTAATAATTATGGTTTAAAGCCTCCCCTTGGATAGGGGAAAAAAGAAATAATATTTCCTTATTTTCAATCAAGAACGGTTTTAACCAGAGGTAATTATCAATTATCAATTATCAATTAATGAAAACTCCCCTTACTTCATTAACTTAGACAGGACTGACGCAGAACAACCATATTTGCTAGGAATAAATGGCATTTGCCCTCTACAGATAGTGTATTGTCTAAGAGTTTGCGTAAGTCCTGTTAGAGTAAAAATTGATTAATTCTTGGTTGTTATCTATAGATATTGCATATCTAAATATAGTTCATCTTGAACAATTAATCTGGAAAAATTAATAATTGTTTAGATTCTACCCCGTAGCATTTGAGCCATTTCATTCGGGGAGGGTGACTGCTCAATTGCTATTTCCTCTGTAATTCGACCATCTTGGTAAAGATCATACAAAGACCTATTCATAGTAGTCATACCTTCATAAGTATCTTTGAGCATGATTTGGTTAATTTCCTCATACTGGTCTTTGAGAATATATTCCTTAATTACATCAGTATTAATTAATATGTCATGGAAAGCTGCCCGTTTACCGTCAGTAGTCTTACACAACAACTGAGCAATAATCGCTACCATAATTTCCGAAATAGCCAATTTAATTGCTGGTTGTTCTTCAGCAGAAAACATATCCAGAATACGAGTGATGGTTTTAACCGCACTGT
>JBFRWR010000705.1:0-21255 GCA_051439685.1 Trichodesmium sp. | reverse complement strand
TTCGGCCAATCAATACTAACTGATTTGTCGGAGTAGTTGACCATTCCTCTACTTGCATATCATAGCGTTTACCGCTCAATTGAAATATATGTTTTAATTCACTTTCTTGGAACCAAAGAATTCCTTTGGCTCTAAATATATTCTTTGGTAATTCCTCTAAAAAATTCTCTTGAAATTTGACTACAGAAAAAGGTCTTTTACTTTGGAATGAAATAGATGTAAAGCCATCATTTATGAGATGATTTTTAGGTTTTTTTTCTAGTTCATACTGATGATTCTTGTCTTCTATCAAATAAGGATCAAGCTTGGATAAATTTACATCAAGAATTAAGTATAATGGTGTCTTGCTGTACTCACTTCTCAAAACCCTGGCTCCATTATTTACAGTTTTAATATAAGACTCTAAATAATCTACTCGATCTTGGGAAACTAAATCTGTTTTATTTAATAAAATAATATCCCCATAAGCAATCTGTTTCAAAGCAGCTTCACTATCAAAATGGTCTGGTGTAAAATTTTCACAATCCACTAAAGTTAGTACAGAATCTAAGGAAGTTAAATCTTTCAAATCTGTACCCAAAAAAGTTAACATAATTGGCAAAGGCTCTGCTAAACCAGTGGTTTCTATAATTAAATAATCAATTTTTTTATCACTTTCTAAAATTTGGTAAACTGCATCTACTAATCCATCATTTACAGTACAACAAATACAACCATTGCTCAGTTCTATAATATTGTCATTAATATCTACTAATAACTGGCTATATATATTAATATCACCAAATTCATTAACTAATATTGCAACTTTTAAATTCTGCTTATTATACAAAATTTGATTGATCAAGGTTGTTTTACCACTGCCTAAAAATCCAGTAACAATAGTCACTGGCATTCCTCTTTTAGGAATATCTAATTGTAGTGAATTATTCATTATCGCTAAATTAATTGATGAAGACAGCTACTCTTAAATCTTGTTTATTTTGAAGAATACAATCAAGTACAGTAATTTTGTTACTCACAAGAGAACCAGTCATAATGCTAGTCGATTTTCCTGATTCACGGGAAGTTACTATTTCTAGTTAACTTAAGAGATTTTTTAGGCCGATCTCCTTGATTTATGGCCATTAAATTTTGCCAATAATAATCATTTTCATAATTGTAATCAAAATTTTACATCTAGTCAATAGAGATTTAGGAAATACTCATTGAATAGTCATAAATGTCCTCAATCTGATTTTTGAATGACTAAGTAGTTAGACAAAATTAATTACACAAAATCAACCTAAAACTTTAGAGCAAACCTATAGCAATCCGTGCATAGGTTGTGATATATCAAAAAGTAAATAAAAAAACTGAAACTCTTACCTGTTCCGTATTCCATAAAATGTATTAAAATTTTGTACACGACTCAAATAGGATTGCTATAGATAGTCAATATGTCTAATATGTAAATATTTTTTTCCAATTACTTATTTGTAAACCAAAACAGATATTAATCCTAAGATATGATATTTTCTTTTCAGAAATATAGAACACACTCTTCATTAATTGATAATTGATAATGGATAATTGATAATTACAAGAAGGTTAAAACCGTTACGGAATTGAATATCGGGAAATATCATTTCTTTTTTTCCCCTATCCAAGGGGAGGCTTTAAACCATAATTATTTAATTATTAATTGCTGAATGTTTTTTCCGTCTACTCCCTACTCCCTCTTTACCCGATATTTCTATTAATTCCAACCATTTTCAGCTTGCTTTAATACATAAGATGATAGAGTTTCTATCTCTGTTTGTGTTAAACGGTCTTCATAAGCAGACATATTATTTTTACCATTTTTAACTAGATAAGCGATCGCCTCCACAGAATCCAAATTATTTCTTTTCAAAGTTCCTATTTTTAAATTTTTCCACCATCTAACAATATTACCTCCCTTAGCATGACAACCTACACAATGAACCTGAAAAAGTTCTCCACCTTTTGTTATTTCTGCTGCCAATACAGTCGGCATTTTTATAATATTTATCAATATCAAAATTAATAAACAAACTGTAATTAGTTTTTTCATTTTTCCTTTCCTCAATCAGTTTTCAATAAGTAACTAAAAAATCATAAAAAATCAACTTTGTCAAAAAGTCTGCGCCATTCTTTTACAGCAAAAATAGGTACAACTATTTCAGCTCTACTAGAATCTTGCAAAGATAAATTTAGTCGTAGTGGAGTATCATAATCCAAATTTTTCATTACCTCCAAAAAATCGTATTCTCCCACATTAGCAGGAAAAGATGAATCAATTAAAACATCCTCTACATCCCATAATTTACCAGTACCTGTAGTAATTTTTAATTCTTGGGGACGAACTAATTTTATCATTTCTGGAAAACCGACTAATCGTAAACGTAAAGTTTTTAATTGACCAGATTCAATTCTTTTATATAATATTGCCTGCCACGCTCTGTCCGAAATATCTCGCAAACTTTGTTGAGAGCGATACATAATTTGTCTAGAAGATTCGGGGTAAGTATGAATAGAAGCCAAGGCAGATTCAGAATTAAAAATAATTAAATATAGGGATAATATTAAAGCAAAAATCCAAGGTAAATTTATCATTTTTAGAGAAATTATTTAATAAGTAGTTGTGCAAAATAAATTTCCTACTTGAGAGAGGGAATAGGGAATAGAGAATAGCGCGAAAAAATTTGATAATTTATGGATAAGAGCAGAGATATATAGCAATCCTCTAATCGGTTGCAGTATTTTGGGAGTAGGGGTAATTCATAAATTACCCGTACAGGAGTCAAGAGTCATAATTTTTACAGGTTTTCAGCTCTTTTTAGCTATTATAAAACTTGTTACGAACAATTTAGGATTGCTATATATCTAGATGTTAGTTGATTTTTGAGATATTGTAGACTTTGAGGCAATAGGAAATATAAAAGCACCCAAATTCTAGATTTGAAAATAATACTATAAACTTCCCTAGTTGACTTTTGATTTATGGGAATATTACTACTTGTACAACACTACAAATTATTCTAATAGTGCAAATTTGTACGAGCAGATTCCAAATTAAATTAACGAGTTTAACCATTAGAGCAAATAAACCCGCCCCAAAATAATTAGGGTTTGCTGAAAAAGTCTTTTTTCAGGAGTAGGGGAGTAACGAAGTCAGAAGTCAGAAGTGAGAAGTTAGAAGTTAGAAGTCAGAAGTTGTTTTTGTAACGGGGATTTTGAGCAACTCTCCAATAGCCTTAAAATTCCTTGCTCTAAACCCAATTATTTTGGTAATTTTTTTGCTCAACTCTTGCTCAAAATCCGCTCCTTTTTCAGCATCAATATCTGAAAACCAGGTACTTTTTCCAGACCTAAAAAGGCACTTACCTTTATCTGTCAATGGTTTGATATTTAATTAGGACTTGCTGATTATATGCAGCTTTACATAAAATTGGTATTAGATAAAATTAATCAGATATAAACTAAAAAAAAGTAAGAGCAAACCTACTGAAATAATATTACAAAAAATCAGATTATTTCAGGTATTAATCGACTAAATTTATCAGACACACTACTGAAAACCTATCAACCTAAAAAAAATCAACTATTCCCATCAAACTAATAGCCAAAAACTTTCAAAATAAACTCAAAATTGAAAGCTATTGGCTAAAAATAGTCGAGACTAATTAACTAACACTCGCTCTTCTAATTGTATTTCAAAACGTTCTCCTGGCTGAGGTTCCATCACTTTTGTTGTCAAATTATTTTTAGCCAACTCAGACTGTACTTCCTCAATACTTCCCTTTGCTTGAAGAAAAGACATTAATAATCCTTGAAAATCTACCTCACCCCCCGCTGCTGTAGGTAACATAAATTGAGGTTTTAACCATTTAGCTACCTGTAAAGCACTTTCATTGCCTTTAATTATTGGCCCAAGTAAAGGCAGATTCAAATTTATAATTGGGGAGATAACAACATCTATAGGTGCAAATTCTTTGATTTTTTCAGAATGATTGCCGTGGGGTTCATAATATATTGTGTTCTTAGCGCTTAAATCTTGGAAAATATAACCGTTTTCTACTAAATTTGGGCCAACAAGTGAACCTGGAACCGCTCTAACTTCAACACTATTCTCAAAAGAATAAGTCTCACCGTGACCAAGCGTTATTATCTGAGAGTAACCAAAATCTTTTACTACTTTTGCCGCAGTAGGAGAAGCAACAACAGGAATATTTTTGTCTAACTGCTTAAGTGTCTCTGGGTGGGCATGGTCTTCTAAACCTTGAGACAATACAATTAAGTCTATATCCTCTGGAATACTACGAGGAGTTGGTCTTTCTCCTTTAAATAGCCAAGGTAGATTACCAAAAACTAATGGACCAACAAGCCAAGGGTCTAGAAGAATTCGTTTGCTTCCTATTTCGATTAGCCAGGAGTTACTATCCAACCAAGTTAAGTACATAGTGTCTATATATATGATATAATTACAAATATCTATTGTAACAATTTATTACAACTAATTACAGCGGTTTTCATTTCAGTAGACCACAGTAGGGACGTTGCATAACAAAAATGCGTTTAATGTTCCGCAGCATTAACCTTTGCGTAAGCATTCCGATAGGAAAGTTGTGCGTTAGCTAAACGTCCCTACAAGGTTTGGGTTATAGCGATGTGGTTCATCAAGAGCGAAAAGTGCTGTAATACCTTATCTCAGGTATTAGTTGCCAAAGACAAAATGCTAACTGGGATTGAATTAGTTATTAGTTATCAGCTATATAATAGTAGACTGAAGATTAATCCTCTACCTCTACATAAGGCTTGCTGAAAAAATTGGTTGCTGGGGGTAAGGACACGGGGACGCGGAGATGCGAGGGAAAACGCAAAGTTTCGGCAATTTTATGTGAAGCAATTTTCTGAAATTTCAGCAGAAAATCTCAGTATTTTGAGGCGAATAAGAAGCCCATAACTAGAGATAAACTAAACCTAAAAAGCCCAAGTACCTTAGCTATCCTGACTTTTAGATTTAATCAGCAAGCTATACATAAATGTCACAGACTTTTTCAAATAAACTTGAGTATGGGGAACTCAAATTTAATTTAATTAATTATAGATAACTACATTTTAGATATTCATAGAATCAAGCTAATGACTATTTACCAATGGATAATTGATAATTAATCCATCCGGTTTCAAACCTATCATTTTCAGGAGAAAAAAAGTGCTAGGAGATTTCCTGATATTCAATTACGTTAAGGTTTTAACCAGAGGTAATTATCAATTATAAAAGAGGGAACAGGTAGAAAAAATTGATAATTTCTGGATAATAATTAATTTTATTTTGAATTTTTGGAGATGTTTAATTATCAATTATCCATTATCAATTATCAATTATCAATTATCAATTATCCATTATCCATTAATGAATATCTTCTTTGCATATAATTGAGTTGAAGTGGGATTTAAAATGAATATATCTAGAAAGTTTCAGTAATTTTGTCGAGGGAAGTGCAGGAGCGAATATTACCTAAATTTTGAATTTAGCTTGAATTTAGCTTGAATTTAGCTTTGAGAATCTACCTCAGAACTATATTTTACTTTTTCCCAGATAATAGTAGCTAGGAAACATACTATCATTAAGTAAAGTGGTATGCCTATCATATATTAACCCTCCTCATTGTCATGGTAACTTGTGTGTTTGATATTTTTTGGCATTAAGTTATAATTTGATTTTTTCAAAAAAGTTTACTAAACC
Organism: Trichodesmium sp.; assembly: GCA_051439685.1. Classification (GTDB taxonomy): domain Bacteria; phylum Cyanobacteriota; class Cyanobacteriia; order Cyanobacteriales; family Microcoleaceae; genus Trichodesmium. The sequence continues at coordinate 15,506 of JBFRWR010000705.1, read as the reverse complement.
ATTCCACAAAACAATTATACTTAGTTCTAAATCAATTATGGCATAGTTTAATTTGATTGTCATTAGACTATCTTTAATATGGTTTATTGAAGTTATAATTTATTCATAATAAAATAATTAAAAATTGTGGATATTTGAATTTATTTTAACTAAGGTTTTTCTTAATTACTTAAATATCACTTCAATATAAGAATTTGGATTTTCAGCGACCCAACCCAAAGGAGAATTATATCTAATTTCAAAATGTAGATGAGGTTCTTGAAAATCAGGTTTACCAGTTTGACCAACTGTACCTAAAACTTCTCTCTGAGTAACTTTTTGACCAGCTTTTACATTAATAGAATCTAAATGAGCATAACGACTTTGTTTGCCTGCTGCATGGTTAATTACTACTAAATTGCCATAATTTCCTTGTTTTCCAGCAAATGCCACAATACCTTCTTCCACTGAAATAACTGATGTACCACTATCAGCAATTAAGTCTAAACCGCCATGAAAAACTACAATATTTTTGATAGGATGTAGTAACCAACCATAACCTAAAATTGCCCTAGCGACAAAAGGTAAAGGATAACCCATTAATGAAGATATTCTTGGTGGTGTTTTTTTTCCTGGAGACCAATTTACTCCTGGTAAAAACACAATTTCTGGTGTATTTTGATTTAGAGTTTTTGGGCAACCATTTACTTCATATAAAGCATCAGCTCGAATATTATAATTTTCTGCAACATCTTTCCAAGTTTTACCAGTAGGTATTTTCACGGCGATCCCATTATAAGGAGGAACAACTATTTCAGTACCTACGGTTGGTTGCCCTTTTTGTAAGACTCGATTAAATGCTAATAGGGTTGGGGGAATCAGATTGTATTGTTGAGCGATACTTTCAATTGTTTCTCCAGGTGCAACTGTATGGCGTTGCATACGAGATAAAGCAGGTGGTGGGCAAACTTCCTGTGCTTCTTCTGAGATGCTAGGAGTAGGAACTTTTATTCTTTGAGATTGAGCATTAACCTGGATGACTAACAGTGGATTAATTAAACATAATAATGTAGTTATCAGGCAAAAGTATAATTGAGAAATCATCGGTAATAGAAATCTATAAATAGACTAGAAAAAATATTTATCAACTTGATATTACAAGTTTGGTAGTATCATTAATTATATTGTCAATAAAAGTGTAGGTCATTTCACTTTGATGCTTGAGAATAAGGTTTATTAAGAGGCAGAAAGAAACCCCTACCAAATTAGGAGTTTGGTCACCAAACTCCTAGGGAGCAATACTACGGGATTTGATATTATTAGTACCTCTAGCTTAAGTTATAGGATGTAAATTAGGAAACAGGTGTACTATTCTTTGAATTAATTATCAGATTTTTGGGCAGTAACTCCTACTGTAGCGTAGTAAATAGCTGATGTCTGAGGATCATCTGCAAACAGACAATAGTTTTCAATATCCGACTGGGTTGCTTTGCCAGTTGCAATATATTTTTGTGCAAGCTGTATTGTAGATAGTTTCATCATTTTAGCTATTCCCCATCCTCCAGAAGAATGAGGAGCATCATTTTCTACAGATAACTTTTGCCAGTTATACTTCTGAAATATTTCTGATAACTTCCTCCCTAAAGCATAATCTATTCCTCTATCTGCAAACATCTGCTCAATAGCGAGATTAACTTGATTAAAAGATGTTGTATAATCTCCGACAATAGCTTTACTTGCAGAAAAATCTGGCTCTTCAATAACTATCCACCCACCAGGTTTGAGCAAGTCTAACATCTTTGATAAGGCAACCTCAAAATCTGGAATATGAATAAGCAGATAACGTGCATGAATTAAATCAAAGGATTTATTTTCCAGATTGAGATGGCGAATATCTGATTTTAACACCTCAAGGTTAGACAATTTAATATTATCTAAAAAACGAGTATCTAGATCGACTGCAACAACTTTCCCTCTATCTCCAACAACTTTTGCCAACCATTTAGCGATCGCTCCTGCTCCTGCTCCAACTTCCAGACATTGCCATTTATCTGTAATTCCAGTTGTTAAAATTCTTTGGCGAGTTTTTGGATCGAAAATTTGTTCGACCATCTGTAGTCGCTCTAATTCTTGAATATTTTGAGTATCACTAAATATATAATCTGACATCTATAAAAATGTCCTTGTTTTTTGTTTATTAATTACTTATATTTCTGACTAAATTCTCAGATATGCAACTATAGAACCCCTGAAGGAATCTATAAAATTAGCTGGAGAGATGGGGGCTGGGGGGAGGTTCGGCGGTCGTCGATGATGAAGCAAGGGGCTATTTTTATACTTTTTTCCCTATTCTATTTCACCGAAATTCTGACTCCTGACTCCGCGCCTCCTGTCTCCTGTCTCCTGTCTCCTGTCTCCTAATCCTCACTTTTGCAAAGATACTGTTAGGGGTTCTATAAGCGCTGTAAATTATCAAAAGTGTTTTTCTGGTTCTATCAAGATCGCCAACCTAACCTTGGAGGAAAAAATTTTACAATTTTTCTTGCTCTCTGGAAACTATGCTATCAAATTAGCCAGACAAAAAATATTTTTTCTCTAAAAAATTGTAGAGACGTTCTATAGAACGTCTCTACTGTCGTCTATTCAAATAAAAACTACTTTAAGCTTCAACAGATGATTCACCTATCACTCATGGAGTGGAGTATAGCGAGCTTGACATTCTTCATAAGTCAGTGTTTTTGTTGCCTTTTCAGTAATTAGACGAGCGCCACCTTGACCAGTAAAGTAACTCCAGGCCCACTGAATCATCACAATTAGTTGGTTATCAAACTCAATCATATAGTAGATATGAATAAATAACCAAGAAAACCAAGCTAGAGGTCCAGAGAAACGAATCGCTTTATACTGTACAACCGCTTGGTGACGACCAATAACAGCCAAACTACCATAGTCAATATAGTGGAATGGTTTTAAGCTCTGACCTTTCAACCGCTTTCTAATTAGCTTCGCAACATAAACTCCTTCCTGCATTGCAGCAGGAGCAACTCCAGGTACTGGGGAATCTCCCTGATGGGAGAAGTTAGCTAAGTCTCCAATCACAAAAATGTCAGGATGACCAGGTATTGTCAAGTCTTCGTTGACAAAAACACGACCTGCACGGTCTAATTCTGCACCTGTGCGATTAGATATTGCTTCAGAAACTGTTGATGCTTTTACTCCTGCTCCCCACAATATGGTATGAGCTGGAATATCTTTTGTTGTTTCTCCAGAACGAATAGTAACTACATTGTTTTCAATATTAGTCACCCGTGTTTTGGTCATCACGTTGACGCCCAACTTCTCCAGTTCTATTCTTGCTCTCTCTGATAAAACAGGTTTAAAGGAAGGTAAAATTCTCTCTCCACTTTGGATCAGATAAATTTGAGCTTCAGTAGTATTAATGCAACGGTATTCTTCTTTTAATTTCGTGTGAGCTAATTCTGCTAAAGCACCTGCCAATTCAACACCTGTTGGACCTGCGCCAACTATCGCAAAGGTTAAGAGTGCTTTCCGTTTTTCTGAGTCTGGTTCTTTTTCTGCAGCTTCAAACGAGGCGAATATTCTCCGACGCATTTCTAATGCGTCTTCTACTGTTTTTAGCCCGGGAGCTTTTTCTGACCAATCATTTCCAAAATAGTTATGGCTAACACCAGTAGCTATAACTAACGTATCGTAATCTAATTCTTGATCGCGTAAAATGAGTTTTTTCTGTTCGGGATCGACATCCACGACCTCACCCATAATAACGTGAGTATTTTTCTGTTCGGCAACTACACCGCGCAGAGGAGAAGCAATATCTCCTGGGGAAAGACTTCCTGTAGCTACCTGATAAAGTAGTGGTTGAAATAAATGGAAATTTCTTTTGTCAACCAAGGTTACTTTTACAGGAGCTTTCCCAAGCTGCTTGGCAACTTCTAGTCCTGCAAATCCACCTCCAACGATGACAACATGATGCGGAGATTGATGCTTTTCCTGGTTTAGACTCATAGTTATTTCTCTTTTTCAACTGATGAATAATAGTGAATTTTTTCAGCCTTTAATATGGTCGTTTTTTTCCAACCTTAATTTTAAGATATCACAACTTTAAAAAGAGTTTTAGTATCAAGTTTTACAATTCTTAACTTAAAATAATTTTAATTTTATTATTGACAATAATTAATGTTTTCTATATAATTTTAGACACTAAATTAATCAAAATTGATGACTATTAGATATAAAAAATAGATTAAAAACATCATATTTGCCAATTTATTTTTTCTTTAATTATGATAAAATAAGGGTTTAGTATCTTGATAGCTTGCAAATTAAATGTATAAAATGCAGCATATTTTGGACGAATCATGCAGAAGTTGAAATGGTAAAATTCTTGTGGCACAGGCATCTTGCCTGTTAGTTGTGTACCTCACGGGCAAAGGTAAGTGGTGTATAGAAGCCATTTGGTATTTATGATCGAGAGTGTGGGAGGTAGGGACAATTTCGTTCCGAATGCTATCGCAATCATGGCAAGCGGAGCATTTCCTAGGAAATTGCCCCTACTGTGGTCTACTGAAATGAAAACTGCTGTAAATGAAAAGTAGGGGCGGGTTTTAGTTGAAATTTTCATGCTCACCCTAAGATTAAATAAACCCGCCCTAATACGCACTCAAGAGACGTTCCATGGAATCTCTCTAAAAGACTTTTCGCGATCACGAGTTTATTCTATTGTCAAAGTTAGAAAACATTTGTGACATTCTGAAAGTAAATTTGTATCAATTAGTCACATTCCAGACAAACCTACCAATTTTATCTATATAACCTTTTTTCCCATCTACCCAAACCTCTGCGATACCATTAGAGAAAGCAAAAGCATTATCAAACTCAGGCTCAATAATCATCTCATTATTAGCATTAATATAGCCATACTTATCATCAATTCTCACTTCCGCTAAACCTTCAGAGAAATTACCAGCAAAATCATATTGGGGTTGAATAACTCTCTTGCCAGAAACATCTATATAACCATACTTATCATTAATTTTTACTGCTGCTAAACCTTCAGAAAATTCTTGACTAAACTGAAACTGTGGTCTAATAATTTCCCGACCAGTTTTATCAATATATCCCCAAACATCGCCAATATTTATCCTCGCTAAACCATTAATAAAATCTCCAGCAAAATCATATTTTGCCTCAATAACTACATTTCCAGCCTTATCTATATATCCATATTCATAACTATTGCCAATTATAACCGCAGCTAATCCATCAACAAAAAAACCTCTACCTGTTTTGCCTTGGTATTCTGGCTGAATTACTGTTGTGCCAGTTTGATTAATATAACCCCATTTACCATCAATTGTCACTTTTGCCAGCCCTTCAGAAAAATAGAACGCATCCTCAAATTTTGGCTGAATTACTATTTCCCCATTCTGATTAATGTAACTCCATCTTTGACCAATTTTTTTGACTGGAGCTAATCCTTGGGAAAAACGTACAACAGACTCAAATTCAGGTTTGATTACCATTTCTCCTTTTTCATTTATATAACCCCACTTATTAGAAATTTTGACTGCTGCTAGTCCTTCTGAAAAATCTTTTACCTGATCAAATCTTGGTGGGATTAAAACTTTGCCCAATTTATTTATATAGCCATATTTTCCATTTTTCTCAATTGCAAATAATTGTTTTTCTTCTTTTTCTATGACAGGAGATGAGGTAGATGTCGGCGGTGGGGGTGGGTCGATTAAATCCTGAATTTGCTGCATGGCACTACAGGATGTTAAACCTAAAATACTTATACTTATGAATAAAAATAAAGAGCGGTTCATTTTGTTAAATTTTCCTCCAATTTCCCAATTTCCAGTTAACAAATTATCTCAGGACTTATACCGTTTCACTGAAGTCAGAAGTCAGAAGTTAGAAGTCAGAAGTTAGATTAGAACGACTAAAAACTTTGAAAATACAATAGTTTCAGGCAATTATTTGAGATTTAAAGGAGCGAAACTATTTGTGACATCCTGAAAGTGAATTGGTATTACCTCTGAGAAACCCAAAAATTGGCTTGAGATTTATCAGTTATCAGTTAACAGTACCTCCTACTGAAGTAGCAGGCTCGAAATACTGAATTTTCTTTTTTTATCCCCTTAAAAGGGGCGGCTGGAAACCTGAATTTTCTGGTTATACAGAAAAGTCCTAACTTGATTGGGTACTGCTATATTGTCCAAGTCTTATTATCTTTTTTCTGATCTTTTGGCCATTGATTATGCTTTATTCTATTGCTGGAGGCTCGATAATTATTCCAGAAAATTCAATTATTCTTTGACAACCGTTTTTATTTTACAGCCAAATGGCAAAAAAATCACTTTTCCTTCTTAATACTTTCTTAATCTTTATAATCCCTTCATAAATGAGCGATCGCTAGCAATTCTCTGTAATCCTGATTGTACAGTTAACAGAATGATTTACAATTGTATTTCTAGGGTTGTAAATTATCAAGATTTTGCAAAGTAGTTCTAGATATCTAGACAAATGGATAAGAAATATGTCAAATTATAGTCATTCTTAGGCAAAGTTCATAAAAAAGCTATAAGATTATCCTAATTAACAAATAGATATTTTATTAGGGAATATTTACTAAATACTAAAAAAAAATTAATCTAGATGAAAACTACAAAAAAACTATTTTTAACCATAACTGTAACTACTCTTGTTAGCTTATGTTTAGGAAAAATGGAACCTGCTAGAGCTACATTGAATGATAAACTGCCTGAGCAATTAGAATTTTCTGTTGAGGAAATAAATAATAATGGAAAGACTATTAGTTTTGATGGGGAAGAATCTATTATCAATCAAATATTAGGCTTTGATGTCGATCAAAATCAAATTATTATTAATTTTTTCTTCTTTAATATTTTAATATTAGTAACACTTTTGATGTTAGAACTATTATTAATTATTGAAGAAGAGTTATGGAGTTCATGGGAATAAATTGTTGAAAAATCAATAATTATTGATATTGTCGGTGACAGCCTTTTTACTAGGGCATAAATTTATAATTGTTATTATTATAGGGTAATTATAAAAATATATAAAATTGTTATTAGGCAAAGATTTTAACTTTTTTGATTATCTCCTGAACTAGAGGGGATTTGGTATCAGATGTGAGAATTTATGTGTTTCTGAACAGAAGATAATATCAGAAGTTATCATATTTATTTTTATACATTTTTTTCTTTTTCTCTGTTCCCTAAAAGTTTCCAATATCTCACAACTTAAATTATATTGGTATATTTTTTTAATGGGATAAGATTAAATTCCGGTAACTTAAACTGAAAACATTATAAATTTTGCAGCCTAACTCCCAATCTCCACGCAAATATTAAAGCTGCAATATGATTCCAATTTCTGCGAAACAAAGAGAGCGATCGCTCTCCTTATTTCAATTAATTATCCTTGAATAGTATTCAATATTTTCTCTGTAACTTCACACCACGAATAGAATAATCTAATAACTCCATTGGGTGCATTAAAGTCATTTTCTTTCCCTGCAATTCCAGATTTTTTTTGATTTGCAAAGAACATCCAGGATTAGCAGAAGCAATTAATTCTGCACCTGTATTCAATAAATTTTCTACTTTTTGTTGCCCTAACTCATCAGCTATTTCCGGTTGCAACATATTATAAATTCCCGCACTGCCACAACATAAACCAGCATCCATCGGCTCTTTTAACTTAACTCCTGGAATTTTTTGTAAAAGTTCTCTGGGTTGCAAACTAATTTTTTGACCATGTAATAAATGGCAAGCATCTTGATAAACTATACTCAATTCTTCATCCTCAGTTAAAGGAGAAAGTTGAGCTGTTAATCCTACATTTGCTAAAAATTCTTGCACGTCTTTCACTAGGTTAGAAAATTCTTTTGCCTGATCACAATATTCAGAATCATCTTGAAGAATACTGCCATATTCTTTTAGAGTATGACCACAACCAGCAGCATTAATAATTACAGCATCAACCCCAGTATTAGCAAAACTATCTATCATTTGTTTTGCCATAGTATGAGCTTGTTCTGTTTGTCCTTGATGTTCTGGCAAAGCAGCACAACAACCTTGACTTTTAGGAATAACAACTTCACAACCATTGGCGGTTAAAACTCTAATTGTTGCCATATTAACTGGGGAGAAAAATATTCTTTGAACACAACCTAAAATTAAACCAACTCGATAACGTTTTTCTCCCTGAGCAGGAACAATAGTAGGATAATTATTCTCAAAAGAATCAACAGTAATTTCTGGTAAAATAGACTCCATTGCTGCTAATCTAGGGGAAATTTTTTCTAGTAACTTACTACCACGAATAAGTTTCTGAAATCCTAATTTTTGATATGCTAATAAAGGGATAAGTAAAGGTCGTAATCTATTTGGATAAGGAAATAGATTAAATATGAGATTACGAACCAATTTGTCAGGTAATGAACGTTCGACATTTTGCTCTACTTGAGGGCGAGTTGCAGCGATTAATTTGTCATATTTAACATTAGAGGGACAAGTAGTTACACAAGCAAGACAACCTAAGCAAGTATCAAAATGTTCAGAGATTGTTTGATTGAGAGATATTTCTCCTTTGTTAATAGCATTCATGGCATAAATTCTTCCCCTGGGAGAATCCATTTCTTTACCTATTACTCGATAACTAGGGCAGGTTGACAAACAAAAACCACAATGAACACAAGCATCAACTAAGTCTTGATTGAGTATATTTTCAGGTACAAAATTAGGGCTATCAACCAAAGAGTTTAAATGTGGATTTTGCTGTAAAAAGTTGCTATCTTTGGCAGGAATTTGCGGATTATTTTGGGTGTTTATGTCTTTGATCTGCATATTTTATGTTAAATATTTTTTAAGCCTAAATTTAATATTATAGCAACCCTTTAATCTGTGGGGTAGAGATATTCAATCTCCCCTAACCCCCCAGGGTCTATTTATTTTCACTAGAGAAAAAGGGTGGGGAGTCTGGAAAGTGTGGGAAGTGTCGGTAGATGGGGGGATGGGGAGATGGAAGCCGCTGATTCTACTTTTTTCCCCGAATTTTATTTCTCAATATTCTGAGGACTGACTCATTAGGACTGACTCCTTTGACAAAAAATCTTACCTTTGCAGAGATACCACATGGCTTCTATAGAACCCCTAAGCGGATCTATAAAATTAGCTGGAGAGATCGGGGGACGGGGAGATGGGGAGATGGGGAGATGGGGAGATTGGGGCTATTTTTCTACTTTTTTCCCTATTCTATTTCACCGAAATTCTGACTCCTGACTCCTGATTCCGCGCCTCCGCGCCTCCGCGCCTCCTGTCTCCTAATCCTCACTTTTGCAAAGATACTGTTAGGGGTTCTATATAGCGTATATCAAGTTGAGCGATCACTATAATCTGTTAAGCGATATAGCTGCCGCTAGGCTCCGCTAAGGACGTTGCATGCAACGTCCCTACTAGATTTTGTTTATGATGATATGGTTCATCAACTTGAAAAGCGCTGTAAGTAGAGCAAGCTAAAAAAAACGTTGCATATTTAGCAACAAAATGCCTCAAAAGTCTGGTATATTTATTATTCTGAACTAATGAAAATTTGATACATAACGCAAAAAATTATCACGCTCTACTTGATTTATGCTTACCTAATAGCTGAATGCTGACAAACTCAAAAACAGAAAATAAGGAAAATAAATTAATGCCAAATATTGCAGTTATAGATTACGATATGGGTAACTTACACTCCGTTTGTAAAGGCTTAGAAAAAGCAGGAGCAACCCCAAAAATTACAGATTCGACCATAGAAATAGAAAAAGCTGATGCAGTTATTTTACCAGGAGTAGGGTCTTTCGACCCAGCAGTACAACATTTAAGAACACGCAACTTAGAAACACCAATTAAACAAATTATTGCTTCCGGTAAACCATTTTTAGGTATATGTTTAGGCTTACAAATATTATTTGAAAGTAGCGAAGAAGGTCAAGAACCAGGTTTAGGAATACTTCCTGGAAAAGTACGTCGGTTTAAATCTGAACCTGGTCTAACAATTCCACAAATGGGTTGGAATCAATTACAATTTACTCAACCAAAACATTTATTGTGGAGTGAAATAGGTTCCCAACCTTGGGTATATTTTGTTCATTCTTATTATGTCGATCCGACAGACTCTGAAGTTACCGCAGCAACTGTTACTCACGGTAATCAAACTGTCACTGCAGCAGTCGGAAAAAATAACTTAATGGCAGTACAATTTCACCCAGAAAAATCTTCCACTCTTGGGCTACAAATTTTGTCAAATTTTGTTAGTAAAGTTATCCCTGAAAATATGATTTTAGCTAACTAAATAATTGATAATTGATAATTGATAATTGATAATTAGGGTTTTCTGAACAAGTCTTTTTTCAGGGGAGAAACCAGAATTAAGAATCCATAATCCAGGAGGAATGAGAATCATAGTAATCAAGTAACCAGAAAAATCTTCCCTTGATTTTCTCCCCTATGTTGATGTGGCCCAAAATCCTAGATTTTTTAACCGGAATTACCTAAAAGCCGATACTTTATTACTACCTCCAAAAGCTGAAATCTTTGTCTATTGATTTACCAACGCCTACTACCTACTGTCTATTTTTTATGAACTTAAGGATATATGGAAATCGTCAGTTAAAAACTTTACCCGGATTAGCCACTCGTCCAACTTTGGCCAAAGTACGAGAAGCCGTCTTTAATATTTGGCAAAATAATCTAGCTGAATGTCGATGGCTAGATATATGTGCTGGTATAGGTTCCATGGGTGCAGAAGCTTTATCTAGAGGAGCAAATTTAGCGATCGCCATCGAACAATATGGCCCTGCTTGTGCTATGATTCGCCAAAATTGGCAATTGGTGGCCAATTCCTCCCAGGAATTTCAGGTGTTGCGGGGAGATGTCTTAAAAAAGTTAAAAGTGCTGGTGGGGCAGCAGTTTGACTTGATTTATTTCGATCCCCCCTATGCTAGTGACTTATATCAACCAGTATTAGAGGCGATCGCTCAATATCAACTTCTAGCTCCAACCAGCGAATTAGCAGTGGAACATAGTCCCGAAAGACAGCCCATTGCATCAGTTCCTGCCTTAGAAATTTGTCGGCAGAAAGTCTATGGCAATACAGCTTTGACTTTCTTTTGTCCTATTCAAGAGAATAGATAGGCCATTTTAGTCAATGTTTAACTGGTTGCCCCGCTTATATTGTTGGTAAGCTGCAAAAAATAGTCCAGCTAATGTCACTAGGATTAAGCCTAGTACGATTCCAGAAAGTAATGGTTCTACCACGAAGCCAACTCCTTTTGTTGAAATTTCTGTTTGTTATTAATCAATAGTTCATAAAAATATAGTCAAATATGACATATTCTTATTTTGCCAGTTTTACCCTGACTGGGTGTTAGCGTAGCTCCTCCGCAGGAGGCACTACAACGCCCTCTATCCCATAGTCAAAGACATTTGGGACTACTTTTTTTTCCTCTTTTTTGATGATCTCCCTGATTCAATTTCTGCTTGGTCCATAATACAGAGGCTTGGACTTAGGTTCTTATGTGTCTAGAGGTAGCGTGTCAGTCCAGGAATTTCACCCTATTGAACTCAGAGCACTGACTCTTGAGGCTTTTCGGTTTTCAATTATAACCGACAAAGTTAGACTATCTCCAATATTCGCCCAAATTTGTGGAGACGAAAGACTATATATGAATATATTTCTATTGAATGTTAATGGTACTACTATTTCTTTTGAACTTAGCAATTAAGTGCTATTGGATTAGTAATTTGTAAATTTGTTTAAATAGAAATTAAAAACAGAAATATTATAGTAACTCAAAATATTGATTACTTAATTTCCTATTAAAATATTGCCCAGAAAATAGTAATAATGTTAAGGTATGTAAATACCTCTTAAACTTTTCTGTAAATATTTGTTTAGATATTAAAGACTTTGGATAACCAACTTTCTCAAACTAAAACAGAAGTCAGACTACAGTGGGCATCCTTAATTGGTCTAGCTGTTTTGTTGGTAATCCTATTTATATTTCTAGGAATTAGACAATTTCAGATTTCTGACCCCTACACTCAAAGTGTATTAGCTCTTAATGGAGATGCTGTTAAAGGTAATGCAATTTTTCAAATGAACTGTGCAGGTTGTCACCAGTGGCCTAAAGATAGTCAAGTAGGACCAAGTTTAGAAGGAATTTCTCAACGTAAGTCAGACCCAGCAATTATTCAGCAAGTTGTTAGTGGCCAAACACCACCGATGCCCCAATTTCAGGCCAATGAACAAGAAATGGCCGATTTATTAAGTTATTTGAAAAAAATGTGATTTAAGAGTAAAAAGGGGTTGCCAAAATAGCTTAAGGTTTGCTATATTAACAAACGTTGCCGATGTAGCTCAGTTGGTAGAGCACTCGACTTGTAATCGAACGGTCAGGAGTTCGAGTCTCCTCATCGGCTTTATTTATTATATTCACCCTGTAGAGTTGTGCATGATACGTCCTGGGGGCGGGTTTATGTGATTTTGTTCGATTCCCATTAATCCCCGATGTGGAACCCGCCCCTACATCATCAACTTTCAAAAATTTGTAGGGCCAGATTTCAGCAAAAACCTTGATATTCACCGTTAGTTAAATAAACCTGCCCCACATCCAGAGGTGCATGATACAGCTAGAGGGGTGGGTTTATGTGATTTTGTGGAATTACCATTAATCCCCAATGTGGAACCCGCCCCTACATCATCAACTTTCAAAAAATTTGTAGGGGTGGGTTTTACCAAAAACCTTGGTATTCGCCGTTAAGTTAAATCAACCCGCCCCGCGTCCAATGGTACATGATACGTCCTGGGGGCGGGTTTATGTGATTTTGTTCAATTCCCATTAATCCCCGATGTGGAACCCGCCCCTACATCATCAACTTTCAAAAAAACGCCCAATTCGCTTACTTATATCATGTTCGGATAATCAGTTATAATAAAATTTAAGGACTGACAGTACCGACAGTACCAAAGAAATACTCAAATCCAAATTGACTTTCCTCCTTTCTTTTCTCCTGACTCCTGACTCCTGACTCCTGACTCCTCACAACAGTTATTTATAAGTATTCAACCGAACATGATATTATTCATTGTCTAAAATTTTGGGATGTTCCACTTCCTTGTAAATGCTCACAGCGATTGTCTTACCCTTAAATCATACCCTAATTCACCAATTATTTTGATACTGTTGATAGCTCTTTTTCCTTGTTTAAATTAATCTAACTGTTCTTCCCCAATATCGCTAATTGGAGCAGGTGCCGCTAGAGGCGATCGCAAGTCTCCCACCATTTCTTGTATTTCCAATGGTGGAGGAGTTGTCATCCGAGATACGACCAAAGTCACAATAAAATTCAATAACATTCCCACTGTACCAATACCCTGATCGGACAACCCCAAAAACCATGTCGCCATTCCATAGAATCTTACACCAACAATATAGATAGTTGTAAATACTAAACCAACTATCATACCACTTATCGCTCCTTCTCGGTTGGTGCGCTGATCAAATACTCCCAAAATAATTGCTGGAAAAAAAGTCGCAGCAGCGATACCAACTCCCAAAGTTGCTATCTCAATCACAAAACCAGGGGGGTTAATACCGAAATAACCAGAAAAGGCGATCGCTAATACTACCATTATTCTACCCAATATTAATCTTTGTGACTCTGATGCTTCTGGGTTAATAAGTCGGTAGTAAACATCGTGAGCAATAGCACTAGAAATCACTAATAACAAACCTGATGCTGTAGACAAGGCAGCAGCTAATCCTCCTGCTGCGACTAATGCTATTATCCAAGGTGGGAGTTGAGCGACTTCTGGAGTGGAGAGAGTGATAATATCCGGGTCAAGAATGATTTCATTAGTATCTGTATCTGGAGTCAACTGCAAACGACTGTCGTTATTTTTATCGGTAAATTCCAACAAACCTGTATTTTGCCATTTTGTCGCCCAGTCTAACTGTTGCACTTCCGCCACAGTTTTGTTGTGTAAATTATCAATTAAATTGTATCGCGCAGAAGCAGCTAAAGCAGGAACAGTTGTCGAAAAAATGGCAATAAACAATAATGCCCAACCTACAGAATATCTGGCTGCATTCACGTTAGGTACCGTATAGAAACGAACAATAACATGGGGTAAACTAGCAAGCCCTACCATGCCAGAAATCGTGATAAATAGAACATCTAACATAGTTTTTTGGGTGAAGGCAGCAGTATATTCTGGAAAACCCAAGTCAACCTGTACTTGATTCAGTTTTTCCACAATGTCACCAAAGGTAAAAGCTAATTCGGGGATGGGAATATTTGTCAGAGCATTACAAATAGCAATAGCTGGTATCAAATAAGCAACAATAAGTATAAAGTATTGAGCGACTTGAGTCCAAGTAATGCCTTTCATTCCTCCTAATATAGCAAAGAAAGCAACTATAACCATACCGATAACAACACCAACTTCAATGGGTACTTGCAAAAACCGACTGAAGACAATACCAACACCTCGCATTTGCCCGACAACAAAAGTTATGGATATAATCAGAGCAGCAATAACCGCAACGATACGAGCAATATTAGAATAGTAGCGATCGCCTATAAAATCTGGTAAAGTATATTTCCCAAACTTTCGCAGATATGGAGCAAGCAGCAATCCCAAGAGTACATAACCTCCTGTTGCTGCCATTACATAATACGAACCATCATAACCTAAAATTGAAACTGCTCCTGCTATAGAAATAAATGAAACTGCCGACATAAAGTCCGCTGCTGTGGCAGCACCATTAGCAATAGCAGGTATACCTCTATCGGCGACAAAAAAGCCTTTACTATCTTGGACTCGCGATCGCCATCCAATGTATAGGTAAAGCATCAAGGAAATTGTTACGAAAATAAATGTCCAAGTTTCTGTGGAAAAAGGAAGAAGCAAGAAGAAAGAAGGAAGAGGGAAGAGGGAAGAGGGAATAAACATTTAACAAAAAGTAAAAGAAATAAGAAGAGTAGGGACGTTCCATGAAGCGTCCCTACAATATTTTACAGCATATTAAGAAAGAAGGAAGCAATCTCCTAAAACCCTGAGATTGCTTCCTTTCGTCGCAATGACGACTATTCAATCGGATTCTATATAATATTCCCTGAGTACAGGTGGCACAGTGTAGAGATTTTCTTGTTTTTCGATGAGCGAACGCCGAGACAATGATTGTAATGTGTTGAGTAAATCTGATGGTGACATTTGTGTAGTTTCTAACAGTTGCGCCAGACTAATAGGTTGATTTTTTGTTGCTAAGAGTGACAAGGTTTGTTTTTCTGGTTGGGATAGGCGATCGCTTATCTCCTGCAAAATATCTTTCAAATCTTCTGGTAATAAGATAGTATCATCGGGCAAGAATTCAATTAAATTTTCTACCGACTCTTGAATTTGACTTGCCACACTTTTTAACCATA
>JBFRWR010000704.1:0-7394 GCA_051439685.1 Trichodesmium sp. | reverse complement strand
CACTAGGATTGTGATGAAAATTAGGGCTTCTATAAATGCTAGGAGTCCCAACTGATGAAAGGCTACTGCCCAGGGATATAGAAATACTGTCTCTACATCAAAGATGACAAAGACAAGGGCGAACATATAGTAACGGATATTGAACTGTATCCAGGCTCCACCAATTGGTTCTACACCTGATTCATAGGTGGAGACTCGCTCTGGGCCTCTAGTTTTGGGCCGTAGGAGCTTAGATGCAGTTAAGGCAAGGATTGGTACTAGGCTGCTAATTATGAGGAAACCTAGAAAATACTCGTAACCACTAAGAACAAACACAATTAACCTACATTTTCTAACAGGACTTAGGACTATTGTCTGTGAATATTATAGAGACCATCAGAGTTATTCTACTGCCAGTCCAGATAACAAGTCAAAAGTCGAAAGTTAAAAGTCAAAAGTTAAAAGAAGGCAGAAGGCAGAAGGCAGGAGGCAGAAGGCAGAAGGAACTTCTCACCAAGGGGATTGGGACCCCTCCACTCCCAAGAGCCACACCAAATGAGTGAGGGTGGGGGACTGTTAACCCTTGCTCCCGACCGTTGCTCTTATGTACCAGGCAGATTGCCTTCTATATTTGCCTTCGTACTTCTGCCTTCTTGTTAAAAGTTAAAACCCACATTCCGCACTTCAATTTGTAAGATTAAAAGTAGTATAAA
The DNA here is from genome assembly GCA_051439685.1 of Trichodesmium sp. GTDB lineage: Bacteria > Cyanobacteriota > Cyanobacteriia > Cyanobacteriales > Microcoleaceae > Trichodesmium. The sequence continues at coordinate 6,702 of JBFRWR010000704.1, read as the reverse complement.
ATCCGGTAGCTTGGTAGGTATTTATACTATATAGCTCCTACATTTGACCTTTCTCAGGAGTCAGATGATCGGGAAAATATCCAGCATAAATACTCAATTACTTACTCCTATTGACCACTATAATTGTCTCCTATCTCCTGTCTCCTATCTCCTATCTCCTGTCTCCTGTCTCCTATCTCCTGTCTCCTGTCTCCTATCTCCTATCTCCTATCTCCTATCTCCTGTCTCCTGTCTCCTGTCTCCTGTCTCCTGTCTCCTATCTCCTATCTCCTATCTCCTGTCTCCTACCCTCACCCATCAGACTTTTGAGCGCAAACCCTAATTATTTTGAACTTATTAGTTTATGATTGAAAAATTGTCAAGCTAGAAGCAATAGTTTTCTTGTTTGATGATTTATCAGCAAAAAAAAGTTAATTTTTAATTGACTCAGAAAAATCTCAGAAATCAAAAGTTAATTTAATGTTTTTGTCAGTTAAAGTTAAGCAGTTTATCTATAGTTTGATATTAGCTACAGTTACAGCAATTGTGATAATTGTCATCCCTGGCTACAGTCAAACTGTACAAATAACTCCTACTAATCCACAATTAGGAGATACTATCTCTGTTGTCATTCCACAAGCAGAAACAGGTTCAACTCCTGTTGTGAGTATGAATGGCAAAACTTATCCTTCATTTTCCATTGGACAAAATAAATTCCGCGCTCTTTTGCCCACAACTCCTTTGGATAAATCTGGAACAAAAGTAATTCAAGTTACTACTGACAGAGGTATCCAGAATCTAAGTGTAAATCTCCAAGGTCGTTCTTTTCCTACTCAATCTATTTGGTTGCCTCCTGATAAAGAATCTATTCAAGGAACAGATTTAGAGTTTGACAGAGTAGCAGCATTTAAGCAAATTGTCACTCCAGAAAAATTTTGGAATGGTCCGTTTCTGCGTCCGAACCAAGGTCGAGTTAGTACCGTCTATGGAGTTCGACGGTATTATAATGGAGAGTTTGCCGAAAACTATTATCATCGTGGAGTAGATTATGCTGATTATAATGGAGCCTCTGTTGTAGCTCCTGCTGCTGGTCGTATTTCTTTAGTGGGCTTAGAATCTCAAGGTTTTGAAATTCATGGTAATACTGTTGGTCTCGATCATGGTCAAGGAGTCACAAGTATTTTTATCCATTTGAATAATATTAGTGTCAAGGAGGGTGATTTTGTCAAAGCTGGTCAACAAATTGGCACTGTAGGAAATACAGGAGCATCTACAGGTCCACATCTTCACTGGGGATTATATGTACATAGTCAAGCTGTAGATCCGGTTCCTTGGCGGTACAATGGTATTCAATAATTAAGAGATTGTTTGTCAAACTAAGTATTAAGAGACCGAATAGTGAGAGACTGTTTGTAAAACAAGTATTAAGAGAGCTTAGAGTGACTGAAATCTAAAAGAGGTAAGACTTCAAAAGGTTAAAATCTGGTAAATATTCAGAGGTGGAAAGGTACATACTATTGCTAGATTTTTAAGTGACAAATAGTTGTCTTAATTTCTGATTACCAGTTAAGTGTTCCCTATTCCCTATTCCCTATTCCCTATCTCCTTATTTATATTTCCTAATACATTCAATCTCTGACTAAAATATCAGAGTTGATCATAATTCCAGGGATTGAAATTTTGTAGAGAGATTTGTTAGATAGATATATTCCTAGATTTTTAAGTCACAAATAGTTATTGAGTATTTCTTCCTGACTATTCCCTATCTCCTGAATTTAGATTTTCTGATAGATTCAATCTCTAAGTTTCTCCAGTCATTAATAGTAAAAAAAAAATCAAGAAAATTATTGATTAAAAATAAAATTGAATGTCAATATATTATTAATTTTTATTTTTTTATAAATGCTTTGCATTAAGAGACTGTTTGTAAAATAAGTATGAAGAGAATGAATAGTTACTAAAATCGAAAATTGGTAAGATTTAAAAGAATTGAAATCCAGTGGTTAGATAGATATTAGATAAATATATTCCTTAGATTTGGAAGTGAAAAATATTTATGTTCATTTATTCGGAGATACTCCCTACTCCTGTACGGGTAATTTCCGTTTGTCATGCTCCGCAAATATTTTTGCGACAACAGCATTCCGTTTGCGCAGCATTCCGCAGGAAATGAAATTACCCCTACTCCCTATCTCATTTTTATCTTTCCTGATACATTCAATCTCTAATTATTTGCATAATTAAGTTAATACTTAATCTTGACTTTAATTAACTTATAAGTTTATCCTAATAAATATTAAACTTAAGATGTTATTTGAAAATTGTAATAGGTAGATTTAAACAAAAATTATGAGTATAGAAAGAATTGTGGAACAAGCTTTACAAGATGGCTATTTAACACCTTCTATGGAAGCAGAAGTAGGCAGAATCTGTAATACAGCTTCGGAATTATCAATAGAAGAGTATATGGCCCTCGACCGTTTAATGGGAGCATTACTAACAGGAGAAGTAGTAGTTTTACCTCGTAAACAATTTATTAATGTTATGGAGGAATTAGTATTGTCTGAGGCGATCGCTCGAGTCGCAGAGATTGAAGCGACTACCGATCAAACTCTTGATGTAGGGGATATTGCTGCTTATGCTTTGAATAGACTTCCTCCGTTATACGCTACTACTGAAGAGGGGGCGCAATTTCAAAGGTCTAAAGCTAAGGATGAGCTACAAGAGCTAATATCTCAAGAAGTAAGTGAAGCTCTTGACCAAAATATTAATCGACAACCAATTAACCCTACAGTTTTTGGTAGTTCACCCGATGTTGGCTCACAACTGAGTAACTTGCTCAAATCTTATGCTAATGAGTTTGAAGCTAAAGATGTCAATAGAGATTAGGATTTTTGATTGTTAACCTACTTAGATTAAGCAATTCAGTGAGTTTTTCAAAGTAAACGGTTGATAATTTTAAATACAAAAATAGGAGTAGATATTTTGTAAGCATTTAGCAGTCAGCTAGACTCCTGCGGAGGAACTTAGTTAACAGTTTCTGAGATACATACATCTATAAATTTCCCCCCATAAATTATGTGAGTTGGCAACTCAAATTCTGGGTTGAAAATGATGTAGTAGAAGTTAAAATAACTCTTGCTTCATTCATTAAAGCTAGGAGCTGACTGCTGACTGCTAATAGCTGTTGGCGCAGCATTCCGCAGGAAATGCTTACCGAATTATTAATTATTAATATAATAATTAAATCATTCTGGTTTAAAGCCTCCCCTTGGATAGGGGAAAAAAAGAAATAATATTTCCTGATCTTCAATTCCGTAACGGTTTTAACCAGAGGTAATTATCAATTATCCATTATCAATTAATTATCAATTAATTAAGATATTTTTAATTGACATCCTCTACTCCTAAAAAGATTACTTAATTTTTATACCTAGAAAATCATTCTTTAGCATATAAGCAAAAATCACAATTTTCTACTCATCAAATTTTGCTATTCTACCTATCATTTGATAATATTTACTTCTATAGATTTAGAGGATAAAATTGCTGCAATTAGTAATCTCAAATCCAAGATTTGACAACAATAGAAAATTCCATTATTCTGCTGTACTAACTTAGACAATTTTCTTTATTCACTATCTTCTGAAGTATTATTTGTAGATGTAGCAATTTTCTCTTTTTCTAAACTACGCTTTTCTCGTTTTTTTCTAGCCGCTTGGATAGAATCTGCCATAGCAATCCGAGCTTGAGTTATTCTATCTAAATTACTAAGATACAAATCTATATCCTTTAATAATTTTTCTTCTGGCAAATTTAAAGCATCACAGATTTTCTTCAGTGTTTCTGTACGGCGTTTTTGCTCCTTAGCTAACTGTGTATCTGCTATCTCTAATAAGGTAAATAAACCAATAGAAAATAAGCGACTATATTTAAACTTAGAGTTATCTGAAATTATTCTTAAATAATCTTGGAAATATTCAGTATTTTCCCTATCTGTGGATAAACAAATCCAGGAGAGAACCTCTGAACTTGACATTTGCTGAACTAAATCTTCTAATCCTTTTGCATCACCACGGTATTTGTTTGGGTCTTCTTCTTGTGCTTGAACCAGAGCATTAAAAATGGAAATTTTATCATCCTCAGGAGCATATCCTTCCATAAAACGGTCGAAGGTTGTGACCATACCCAGAGCATAAAAAGGATTATAGCTATAATTGGCATTCACAGAAATCAGGTGCATTTCCACGAGCAATTCTTCAACAACCCGATTATATATAGAGTTAATTGGACGGTTGTGAAAATTATAAAAGGATTTTTTAGTATCTGAAACGGTACGAATATTATTCACCTGGTATTATATTTCTAGAATCCCATCCCTGGCATACTGTTAATATTTACTACTTAGTATAGCTGTGAGGCATATATATAGTAGGGATGAAAATCAGGGTGGGTTGTGCGATGAGAAGTAATAACTGTTTCACAGAACTGTAGAAAATTATATTCTACTTTAACTACAAAATTTTTGTAGAGTTTCTGCTTCTTGCTTCAACCTGATAGTATCAGCACTAACCAGTTCACAAGCTTAAAATTGGACGCAAATCGCCCTAGTATTAGATATCTCACTACAATCGAATTAAGAATTTTAGTAGTAGTAAGATATATTATCTATTAAATTGCCTCTACTTTCAAAACCCTAGTTTTCTGCCAATACTTCAATATTGCTTCATGATGTCGCAATGAAGCATGGCAATCAACTTTTAAGATTTAACAATTTAGATAAGACCTAAGTCCCAAGCTTTAATGGCTACCATGATTAAATAGTTTAGTAGCCATTTCTCATAATAACTTCAACTGACAACTTTAAGTTCAGTGAAATTAATATTTCACCAGAGCATTAGTAGGAGTTAATAAAGTTGGATTGGATTAATCGTGAACAGTCCTAATAAGTATATATAGAAATAAAATTTGGTAAAAGTATAGTCAAATTTAGACAAAAACCAACTTTAATTTCAGATTTTTTCACTTTTGCATGGAGAGATTAATTCTCCTAGCTCTTAGGCACAATTAGGATGGAATGGTTATTATTGTCGTAATTTTTCTCCTTTTTTATTAACTATCAAAATATTATTTCCAAAATCAAATTGAATATTTCTGTCTCAGAATTTTTCAGCTCTGTTAGCTTCATTAATATCATCATAATTAAGAGCATCCTCTTCTGTTTCAAAAATCTCAAATACAGAATCCATCATTGTGACCTCGAATACCAGTTTAGCTTCAGGATGAACGCTACAAATGCGAAAACTCCCCTTAACTTTGTCAGCATCTCGCATCCCTGCTACTAGGGATGTAAGTCCAGAACTATCAATAAAGTTTACTTGGCCTAAATTGACCACTACATGACGACTTAGCTTGGAAATACATTCCTGCAACTTGAGGCGAAACTGCCAAGCTGTTGTGATATCCAAGCGTCCAGTTGGTGCTAGGACGATTACTGTTGTACCGTCCGGAGTTGTGTGGGTTTTTTGCTCAATATGAATCACTGACCCTTCCCTCGGGATGATATTAGTTGCGGTGGTTGCCCATCTAAACTGTAGTTTAACTTAGACTGACATATCCCACACTGAAAGCTAAATATTTCAGTGTAGACTTCTCAGGGACTCCTGCTATTGCATAGGACATTAACTGAGCTTTGTTTTAAGTCCCCGCGATGCCTCACCGGAGACTATTTGAATATGGTATAGCTTATAATATATTTTAATATTGTCAGGATTTCCAATTGTTAACTAAAAGCTGTTAACAATAGTGTTATTATTAACTTTATAAATAGCAAGCTATATTCAATAGAAAAGCTGACCAAAGTCTAAGCGTTTATCTAAAACAACAATAGATGAGACCCATTTATACTTTCTCTCATAATTTATTTCAATCATCAAAGAATTTGGAATCAAGCTCTACCTTTTTATCGGTTAAATATGGTTAATTAACCCCTGACTCTATATGACTTTCGTTTTCAATGCACTATTCTATTAGGTAGAATTACTTCTACTTCTATTATTGCTCATTTAAACATAGAAAGGTGTCAAAAATCAAACTTATCTATCTAAATTATTATTCTCCCTAAGTTGCACATAAGTGACAAGGAGAATTACAAAATATTATTGCTTTCTACTTTCTCTTGCCTCCTGTCTTACAAGCCTCTCTAAGTATAGAACACAATCTGGAATTACTTGCAGTAGTCCTAAATGCTAGTTGTTAAGGCTAAGAACTCTATTCTAGACTAGCAGCCAGAGAAAACAAATTAGTTATATTTTAGTTAGATAACTATTCTCCCGTTTTGGGCATACCTTAACGGGAGATTTAATCAAATAAAGCTGGTCAGAGACTAACTTATAACTTACTTAATACCTGGATTCATCCTAAACTAAAAAGTTAAGTGTGTCACTGCCTAATACATTACCCTAATTAATTATTTGGTGTCCAGTTAGCCCAATCGTGAGGTTTTAAGAAAACTTCATACAGTTCATTTTCTGGTGTATTAGGTTCTGGATTATAACCATATTCCCAACGGACCAAGGGTGGTAAAGACATTAAAATTGACTCTGTACGACCATTGGTTTGCAAACCAAAAATTGTACCTCTGTCATATACTAAATTAAATTCAACATAACGGCCTCTTCGGTATAGCTGGAAGTTTCTTTCGCGATCGCCATATTCTTGAGA
>JBFRWR010000703.1:0-10547 GCA_051439685.1 Trichodesmium sp. | reverse complement strand
TAAATGTAACACGGAGGAAAGCTTAAGAGAAAGCAAAAAAACTTAAATTTACTTTATATATCTACCTTGGGCTTTACACAAACGATATCAACGGAAATGATATAACATATATTTATCCGAATGTAGGGACGTTGCATGCAACGACCCGACTGTAGCTTGGCTTGGCGATCTTTGTTATCCGCCAAGAAATAAATTTCTGGGATCCATAGCAAAAGTCATCTTTGAGATGACTTACAGCACTTTTCAAATTGATCAATCACATCACCATAACCAAAACCCAGTAGGGGCGATTCGCGTTTGCGCAGCATTCCGCAGGAAATCGCCCCTACTGTTGTCTACTAACATGAAAAGCGCTGTAAGCTATCAGCCAAGGATTTCAATCCTTGGCTAACTGCTGACCGCTGACCGCTAACCGCTTATTTAACTAGAAATTATTATTTTCAGGTGGATTGAATCCTGGTCCTAATTGATTTTTCAGGAAGAGGTTTTGAGCGCTATCGTTTTGATAAACACAATCAACTTCTGGGTCATCATTGATATTTCCTGTATAACCAAAAGTATTCATTCGGTTCTTACAATCACGGACTTGCTCATTATTAATTAAATTTCTTTGCTCTAAAATTGTCCAGTTATTTCTCCGAATCACACATCCTGGCTCTATTCCTGGCTGAGATACATATACACTAAAGGGGTTTAAAGTCAAGAAAACACGCATATTCATTACCATTGCACTAGCTCCAAACTGTACACAAAGTTCTGGATTAGGCACGCTGCGATCGATAAATTCACGAGAGGCCACATTTTGTGGGGTAAAGTTAGCAGTCGAGCTAAAGGCAATACCAATGCCAATACCTAAAACAAATACTCCTCCTAAAATTGCCATAGTAGCGTAATTGAATCTGGATGGTTGGCTTGTGCTTTGAGTTCTACGTTTCATATATAATTTTATTTTAAGTTATTTCAGTTAAGCTTATTTGAGCAAATATTTAGTTCAATAGTTAGAAGCAGCAGAATATCTCCCTCCGTTATAGCTGACATCAATTACCTATCAATTTTATCTATTCTACAACAATTATAATTCTATTTGGACATTGAGAGATTGATTTGTTGGCCAAAATTTGGCTTACCGTTACAGATACTACCTTTAGTTTAATGGAACCAGTCTTTTCGCATTTTTCAGATAACTGATCAATCATGGCCTTTTAGTCAATAGTTGAAAAGAAAAAGCCAATTGACTCTAAAAATATTATTTTTGATCGAGTTTAATCTTAAGTTTTATGTTATATTTTAATAAATATTTAAGACTTACGCCAAAAAATAAATTATACGCCATCTGTAGCGGTGATTTTTAAGTCACTACTACTAGATATAGGGGTTATGAGTAAGTCGTAATATTAACCTATCAATTTAGTGTAGGTAAAAAAATTAGTAGCGGTTAAGAATACCGTTGACAAAAAGATTGGGTAAATTGACTCAAATATGTTTAGCAAGTTAGCTTGTTTAAGCTAGTCAGTAAATTCCCTAAAATCTAAAAAAATATGGCAAATTTTTTAGAGACTTAAATCTCTTGAGTATATGTCTAGTTTCAACAGATATCTAGTTACTGTTGTCACTTATAATGTTGTATTAGTTTGATCAAATAGGATAAAGTTGTGTCTGTCGAGACTATAGAAAAACGTTCCACAGTCCGTAAACTTGCACCACGTTATCGGGTTTTACTCCATAACGATGATTTTAACAGTATGGAGTATGTAGTGCAAGCATTGATGAAGACAGTGCCGAGTTTAACTCAGCCTCAAGCTGTCAATATTATGATGGAAGCTCACTCTAATGGTATTGCATTGGTGATTACCTGTGCTTTAGAACACGCTGAGTTTTACTGCGAAAATTTAAAAAATCAGGGACTAACTAGCACTATAGAACCTGATGAATAATTTGATTGTTATATAGAAAAGCCGAGTTTCTCAAGATAGAAACTCGGTTTCTCATTTCTATGGTTGTTATAGTGCTACGCGCTAGGGAATAGGGAATAGGGAATAGGGAATAGGGAACAAGTAAGATATTTTTCCGAAAAAGGTAGGAAAAAAGATTTTTTCTGGTAATTTTTTCTTTCTTTAGCTAATATAATCAAAAGGTTTATTTATTTTCCGGAGATGTCTAATGTTGGAGATGTCTATTAGACATCTCCAAAAATCAAAAATAAATCAATTATCAAGTATAAACCGTCAATTATTTCTCTCCTACTCCCTACTCTCTGCTCCCTACTCCCTCTTTTCTGGAGATGTCTAATGCCTAATTTATCATTATTTGGCAAAATAGCAAAGTTTTCCGCTCCGGTGAGGATCGGAATTTTTATTTTAATATTACTTCTGAGTTGGCTACCACTGGCAACACCAATATATTTGTGGGTAAAAGATGCAAATTTGGCGAGTATATTGGCGATCGCGATACTATATATTGAGTTTATTATTTCGGTTCAGTTTTGGGGTAAGAAAGTTTATCGCCAACCTCAGTTATTACGTCATTATGGTTTAGAAATAAGTAGGGATAACTTGGGAAAATTTTTCCAAGGTTTAGGAATAGGTTTAGTTAGTCTATTTGGTTTTTTTATTTTAGAAACGTTTTTGGGGTTCGTCATCTGGCAAGCACCTTCAGAAAGGTTAGTTCAATATATTTTTGAGGGTTTGTTAGTATCTGTAGGTATTGGTTTTGCTGAAGAGCTACTGTTTCGGGGTTGGTTATTGGATGAGTTAGAGCGAGATTATTCGGCAAAATTAGCTTTGTGGGTAAGTAGTATTGTTTACGCAGCACTGCATTTTATTAAGCCATTAGCAGAAATTTGGCGAACTTGGCCTCAGTTTCCTGGTTTGGTGTTGTTAGGTTTGATTTTTGTTTGGGCAAAACGTAGTAGTCATAAAAAGTTCGGTAATAGGAATAAGCAGAAATTATTGGGTTTGCCTATTGGTATTCATGCTGGTTTTGTTTGGGGTTATTATATGATTAATGTGGGTGGTTTGGTGAAGTATTCTGGAATTGTGCCAGAGTGGATAGTTGGTATAGATGGTAATCCTTTAGCTGGTTTAATGGGGTTATTATTTTTGGGAACGATCGCTTTGTCGATCAGATACTTTCATAAGTTATGATTTTTGTCTAATTGGAATCTGAATCATAAATGTTGTTCCTGCTCCTGGTGCAGAACAAACAATAATATTGCCATGATGTTTTTCCACAATAATTTGATAACTAATAGATAATCCTAATCCTGTACCTTTACCAGTTGGTTTAGTCGTAAAGAAAGGATCGAAAAGCTTTTTTTGTACCTCTTCTGGAATACCGGGTCCATTGTCTGTAATTCTAATTCCTATCCAGTCTTCTGTCAGAATTTTTGTATGTATTTTAATGACATGGGGATGACTTTTTCTTTCTGCAACAATTAGTTTGTGGTTGTCTTCATAAATAGCATCAATAGCATTACTAATAATATTCATTAAAACTTGATTTAGTTGATTGGGGTAAAAATCTATGAGGGGTAAGGTCTGATATTCTTTGACTATTTTAATTTTGGGAGATTCAGGATTAACTTTCAGGCGATTACCTAAAATTATTAAAGTATTTTCAATAGCTGCTTTAACGTCAATTTTGGCAAATTCTGCTTGATCTAATCGCGAAAAGTTGCGCATAGCTATGATGATTTCAGAAATTTGCTCTGTACCAATAGTCATTGAGTTAAAGATTTTTTGGAGGTCTGTAACTAAAAAATCTGGGTCAATTTCATCTATTTTTTGTTGGACTAAAGGTACAGGAACAGGATAACATTTCTGATATGTAGCCAAAAGTTCAATTAAGCTTTCTGTATATTCTTGAGCATAAGTAATATTCCCTTTGATAAAGTTAATTGGATTAGTGATTTCGTGAGCAATTCCCGCAACCATTTGTCCTAAACTAGACATTTTTTCAGTGTGCAGGAATTTGTTATTAGTTTCTTGTAATTTGGCGATTGTAATTTGGAGTTCTTCAATTACTTTTTCTAAATTTTTTGATTGAATTATTGTAGAGCTTTCGGAAACATTTAAGAGCTGATTTAATGTTTGAATTTCTGATTTAAGACTCTGAATTTTTTGTTCTTGTTGATTGACATTTCTCACTTCATTGATAATATTATATTGAACTGATTCAATAAAAACATTACTTTCATCAAAAGGTAAAATTACCATTTTTAAGTTTAAAGTTAGCTTTCTTAATAAATCAATAGTTAATTTGGGTAATTCTACTTTTAAAAACATAAGTAAGACAAAGGTATTGCCTGAAGGCAATAATCCACCACAGCCAAATACTGATTTAATATTAAAGGGAATTACAAATGATTCTTTGACTGGAATATAAGGACTATCTAAGGCATTCGGAACGTAAAAAGTTTGACAAATTTGTTTTTCTAAATCAACTAATAAACTTCTATCTGGCTGTAGTAATGTACCTGGTTCTAAACCTAATTGTTGGAACAGTTGAGATATCATTGGGGCTTGAGCGATCGCCTGTTCATTAATTAAGGGAATTGCTTGATGTTCAACTGATTTCTGTCTATCATTCCATTCCGGTTTTTCACCAAAAGTTGAAATTAAAGTCAGGCATTTTAAATCATCTTGAATATCTGTTTTTTTTAAGATATTTTGTACATATTTTTGCAATTCTGGGGTTAAATTACCATAGGAATGAGTCTTAAATAAGCGGATCAGTACACAAGATTTTTCTTGGGTTTGACTATCAATTAAACTTTCATATAAATATTGAATAATGATGTTACTAGCAGCTTCCATAGTTTCCGCATTTCTTCCTAACTGGCGGAGTATAAAACCACACTCAGACAAATCTCTAAGATTAAATTTAGTTAGGTCATACATATATTAGTAGCATCCTCCAAATCCTTTAATCTAATTTTAACCTCTGTTTGACTAAATTTACAGCAGATTTTATCTAATATACCCATGGCTGTTCATTAATGGATAATGGATAATTACCCCAGTTTAAATCTTAAGTATTTAAACCTCATATCTCTGGAATTTGCTGTATACTTTAGACTTCTTGCAGAAGTCAGGGAGTAGGGAAGAGGGAATAAAGGAGGATGAAATTGTTAATTCTATAGCAATCCTAAATAGGTTGGGACAAATCAAAAAGTAGATAAAAAAGTTGAAACTCCTACCTGTTGCCTGTTGCCTGTTGCCTGTTGCCTAAAAAGCAGTAAGATTTTTGCCACGAATAAAATAGGATTGCTATATATCTTTAATTCATTTAATTAAAACTTTTGCAAGAGGTCTATTTTATCAAAAAATCACAATTATTCTTATCTTTATGAATAATTCCTGGGTAAGCATTTATTAGTAATTCTATTAAAATTTATAATTAATCTTAGATAGAAAATTAGAGATGCCGACTAAAGCACCTCTAGAAAAAGTTGAAATTTACTTTTGATGGTCTAGACCTATTGCCCTAAATTAGGACTAATTTTAGCCATAGTCAAGATTTTTTCCTCCCACTTTTCACTCTGATTTTGTTGTAAAAAATCTCCCATAGAACCCCATTTATTTGCATCTAAATACAACTGAGTAGCAATTTGATGTTTACAAATTGTGTGACGATAAACCTGATCTGCACAAGTACAACCAATTTGATTAACCTCAGCTACAGTGCCTTTAATTGGATTTCTGACTACAGCACTAATAGAGGTTAACTCTACTTCTAATTTTTCTAAAATAGCTCGATTATACCTTTCTAGGAAATCTTTTATTTCTGAATTGGGAATAAAATAATTACTATTTTCCGTATCAATGTTAATTCCAGATTTTTGAAACTTATAACTTTTGATTTTGCTGATATTTTGCTGTTTGATTTGCAAAAAGCAACGTAAACAATTGAGAAATTGAGCTTTAGATAAAAAAGTGCTGCAATTTCCTTTTTTTGTGTGATAAACTATTTGTGGAGTTTGTCCAGCTCCCACAGATTTAATATTTTTAATCTTAATTTCTAAAGGAACTAATGGCTGAATTATTACATCTTTTTTGTCAACAAAAGGAGTCGATTGCATACCAATGTAATTAACCATGATATAATCCTCCTGTAATTTATTTTTTTTGCTTCAGACTATGAGCTTTTAGGATTTCCGTTCTGGAATGCTCCGCAAACAGCTAGCCTCTTGCAGAGGAACTGCATTAACAGCTTTTATAGCTCTGGGTTTAAATTCCCTTCTAAATATTTAATGCTGAGTGCTGAGTGCTGACCGCTTTTTTAATCCCTTTCATATTACAATTATACTGCAAAAAGATAGAGAATGACAACTCAAAATTTTCACTAGATGTAAAGAGCTAAAATCTTTACTAGAAATTCTAAAAATCTGATATAAATTTTAACTAAAAATGACCACAATAATCAAACCCAATATTTTCACCCAAGCAGAAGCTTTATCCTTAGTAGAAACAGCCATCAAAAAATCTGAAGCCGAAGGAATTTTCGTTAGTCTTCAGAACAACGAATCGTCCCTAAGTCGCTACTCAGAAAATCAGATTAGCCAAAATATTACCAAAACAAAATTTCAACTGAACATAACCAGTTATTTTAGCAATCGCAGTGCTACCGCCTCCACCACAGAACTAGACCCTGATGCTATTACTGCAACTATTCGTCGTTCCGAGGAACTGGCCCGCATTGCTCCACAAGATCCAGAATGGATGCCACTGCTAGAACCCCAACAATATGAAAATCGAATCCCCGCTTTTGATGAATTAACTGCAACTATTTCCCCACTAGCGCGAGGCGAAATAGTCCAAAAAGTATGCGCTATGAGCAACAAAGCAGGAGTAGATGGCTCTGGAACCCTGAGTACAGAAACATCTTTAAAAGCGATCGGCAACTCTCAGGGATTACGCGCCTGTAATCAATATACAAGGGCAGACTTCAGTTTTACGGCAAGAATCGAAAATGGATCTAGTTGGAGTCGTCGCACTGCCTGGGGTATAAATCAATTACCCACTGAAAGCTTGACAGAGGAATTAATCAACCGTGCTTTTGCTTGTCGCCAACCCAGAGAAATTACTCCCGGTGTTTATCCTGTAATTTTTAGTGGAGCTGCTTTAGCTGACTTATTAATTTGGTTAATATTTAATCTGGATGCACGAGCAGCAGATGAGGGACGATCTTTTATGTCACGCACTGATGAAACAGGTAAACCAATAGGAAACCGAGTCGGTGAAAAAATCTATAGCTCACTGGTTCAGTTACAGCGTGATCCAGGACATCCCTTATTACAATTGGAGACTTTTTCTAGGAATGGTTTGAGTAATAATTATTTGGAAATAATCAAAGATGGCGTACCTCAAATCTTATCTTATAGTCGCTATTGGGCAGCACAACAGGGTAAACAACCTAATGGTGATATGTTTCCGATAGTAATGCAGGGTTCCGAACAAAGTTTAGCTGATTTAATTGCTCAAACAGAGCGAGCTGTTTTCATAAATCGTTCCTGGTATGTGCGTTATGTTAATCCACGGACTTTAGAGGTTACAGGAATGACAAGGGATGGTACGTTTTGGGTAGAGGATGGAAAAATAGCTTATCCTATTAAAAATTTGCGGTTTAATCAGATTTTGCCAGATATGTTACGGGATGTAGATGCTCTAACTCAGGTGGAGCGTTATGGCGATAGTGTTTTGCCTGGAATTAGGGTAAAAGCATTTAATTTTAGTAGTGTGACTGATAGTATTTGATATCATGTCAGGATAATCAGTGATAAAAAAGTTTTTGTTTGTAGTAGGGCTTTAGCCCGAACTGTAGATAGGGCTAAAGCCCTACTACGAACTTTAATTATAACTATTTAACCGGACATGATATGACATATTCCTGACACTGATCTGAGGAAAGAAACAGCGCGGAAATTTCTGTTCTGCTAGCTACAGGAAATAATCTCAGGAATTACACATACAGCAGATTTCGGGCAAATGAGGTACAAGGTAAATGGTGAAAATATTTCAGTGCGGGCATCTTGCCCGCTTCGGGGTGTACCTCATAACGCGCAGAAACTGCTGTAATATCAAGTCCTGTTGAATAGTTATATCAAGTCTCATAAATTAGCGATAATAGATTAGTTATCTTTAGTCATCTTAAAGATGACTTCTGCTTTTAGGCAAGAAATTTATTTCTTGGCAGATGACTCTTAAGGAGTATGCCATCTTTTTATATTTATTTCGACTCAACTTGACTCAAGATCATGTTTAAAATTAGTCCCAAAAATCTGTTACGTCCCGAATATCCTTTCTCTCCTAGAAATTTCCCGTTTTTTTATGGCTGGATAATTTTAATTGTTTGCACCATAGGTATTATGATGAGTACCCCTGGTCAAACTATTGGAGTGAGCGCTTTCACCGACCATTTATTAGTTGCCACTGGTATGTCACGGTTAGAACTCAGTAACGCCTATTTCATTGGGACTTTAACCAGTGGTTTACTATTGCCTTATGGGGGAGTCCTACTAGACCGTTTTGGAGCAAGAATAACTGTCGTTTGTGCATCTTTAGGTTTAGCTTTGACTCTATGTTATCTCAGTTTTAGCGATCGCCTAATAACTATCATAAATCAGACTTTGCCGATAATTCCCTATTCAACAGTTGCTTTAGTTGTAATGGTATTAGGTTTTGTTTGTATGCGTTTTACAGGTCAAGGGATGTTAACCATGACCAGTCGGACAACTCTAGGCAAATGGTTTGATCGGAAGCGTGGTTTTGTTTCTGGTATTACAGGTGTATTCGTAGCTTTTGGCTTTTCCATTGCACCCTTAACCATGAGTTCATCAATTGATCTGTTCGGTTGGCGAAATACTTGGTTAATCATAGCAGGAATTGTTGGTATGGGAATGGGATTAATCGGATGGCTTTTTTATCGCGATAACCCAGAAGAATGCGGTTTATTAATGGATGGAAAAAAACAGATAATTACCCCTGTTGAACTTAACAATTTACCTGAAGAAAAATTACCAGATTTTACCCGCGCTGAAGCCCTACGCACAATTATGTTTTGGGTAGTGACATTAGTCTTATCCTCACAGGCTTTAATTATCACAGGTATCACATTTCATATTGTTAATATTGGTGCAGAAGTTGGATTATCCCAAATACAAACCGTAAGTATATTTTTACCCCAAGCATTAGTATCTACTATTGTTGGTTATTTGATGGGGATAGCTGCAGACCGAGTTCCCCTCAAATATTTGTTCATGGTAATGATGATAGGTGAAATTATAGGTGTTGCTGCTATTGCTAATTTTGGCGTGCCTTTATTTCGAGTTTTAACTATTATTGGATTTGGCATTAGTAGTGGATGTTTTGGTACTTTATCCGCAGTAGCTTTACCCCGTTTTTTTGGTAGAACTTATTTGGGTTCCATTTCGGGTTTTCAAATGATGATTTTGGTCATAGCAAGTGCCATAGGACCTTCATTTTTAGCTTTATTTAAAGATAAATTAGGAGCTTATCAACCAGGTCTTGATGGTTGTTTGATATTGGCAATTTTGATTTTTATCTTGACATTTTTTGCCCGAAATCCTAACTGACTTACATTCCCAGGTTGTAATTAGATATGGTAAAATCCAAGTATTCCAATAGCATAAATAAAAAAATACTCACTATGATGACAACAATTCCCGTCGAACTACCCACGGGTGCATTTTCAGCCCTACGCAAAAATCCTCACGAGTTTGTTAGAGAAATGCGGATAGCTGCTGCGGTAAAATGGTACGAATTAGGGGAAATTTCCCAGGGAAAAGCTGCGGAAATAGCAGGCTTAAACCGGGCATAATTTATTAACGCCCTATCTCGTTACCGAGTAGATTTTATGCAGTACACCGCTGAAGAGTTAGCCCAGGAAATGAGCGATGTCGATTAAAAAAGTTGTTGTTAATTCTTCCCCATTAATTGTTTTGTTTAAAAGCCAACAGGCTGATTTACTCGCACAACTTTTTGATGAAATCTTGGTTCCAGAGGCAGTGTGGGATGAAGTTACGGCAGGAAGTAAAAATGATATTGCTGCAACTGAGTTAGTTAAGGTTTCTTGGGCGCGGCGTATAGAAGTTGCGAGTATTTCCCCAGAAGTATTAGCTTGGGATTTGGGTAAAGGCGAGTCTGCGGTGCTTGGTTTGGCATTAAAACAACCAGATTTTGCAGTTATTATCGACGATCGCGCAGCCCGTCGTTGCGCTCAATCTATGGGAATAGCGAGTATGGGAACGGCGGGAGTAATTTTGTTGGCTAAAAAACGGGGTCTAATTCCTTTAGCATCTCCAGGGATTCAAGCTTTGCAGGATGTCGGTTTGTGGTTATCCGATCCCTTGATACATTTACTCCAACAACAAGCGGGAGAATCTGAGTAGTCAAGAGGCGAGCGCTTTTCTAAATATCTCCAGAAGGGAAAAAGCGATCGCGAAGCGTTGCGGATGCAACATCAATTTTTTTTCCTTATTGGTCAATCCTCTCCCGAAAAGGGAGAGGTAATTATCAATTATCAATTAT
>JBFRWR010000702.1:0-14626 GCA_051439685.1 Trichodesmium sp. | reverse complement strand
AGTATCAGGATGCTACAAATTCAGATAGTATGAGTAAGTCCAAGTCCAAGTCTAAATCCAAGCCTCAGTACAAGGTCAAAAATTGGTCTGAGTACGATGCTTGCTTAAAGCAGCGAGGAAGTCTGACATTTTGGTTGACTCCAGAGGTGATAGAGCAATGGCTTAACCATCAGAAGACAGGACGCAAGGGAGCATCCAATACCTACAGCAATGTGGCGATTGAACTGATGGCAACACTTTCTGCTTTATTTAGCTTGGCTGGACGACAGACCGAAGGTTTTGTCGAATCTATATTTCAATTGATGGACTTGGATTTACCAGCTACCTTTCCATAGCACTGTATCCCGTCGATTACAAAAACTAAATGTTCAACTGCCAGTTATACCAACGCTCTGAAGCTATTCATCTGGTGGTAGATTCTACAGGGGTGAAAGTTTATGGGGAAGGGGAATGGAAAACAAGAGTTCATGGTGTCAGTAAACGACGTACATGGCGTAAATTGCATTTAGGAGTAAATGAAGCTACGTTAAGCAAAAAAATTACTCCCCCACTCCCCCACTCCCCCACTCCCCTACTCCCTACTTCCCTATTCCCTACTCCCTAGTGCTATACAATAAACAACCAATACATTTTATGTAGTTAAGGATTGACTAAATGAATGGAAAAGTTAGAAAAAACTCTTTATTTGTCTGGATAAATAGTAGTCAAAAACAAAGAAATTTTAATATTTTTGCTATTTTAATACTATTTACTTTTACTCTATTCACTTTATTAAAATCCATACAAAAAGCTAATGCCACAACTCCTATAAAAACAAAATCCGAAACCTCAACTAATGCCAAAGATTTAATCGAACTTCAACCACAAATAAAGCCCAAATCAATAACTACAAAAAAAGCACTAAATGAACTTTATATTAAACCTAGTGAAAAAATTCATTTAGTGATACGGTTAAGCGATCGCCGTGTCTATGTCTATCAAGATGACCAATTAAAAACCAGCTACCCCATAGCTATTGGTAGAGAAGGATGGGAAACTCCCACAGGAACCTATAAAGTTATCCAAAAAATACCAAATCCTTCTTGGAAACATCCCTTTACAGGAGAAATCATACCTCCTGGTCCAGAAAATCCTTTGGGGGAAAGATGGATTGGTTTTTGGACGGATGGCACAAACTATATAGGTTTTCATGGAACCCCGAATGAAGAAACCGTAGGACAAGCAGCCTCTCATGGTTGTGTTAGAATGTTGAACCAAGATGTACTAGCTCTATTTGAAAAAGTAGGAATTGGTACAACTGTCGTAGTAGAACCTTAAAAAATACCAATAGAGTTTAGTTCAAACATTTTCCCAATCTAAACTGAATTAAACTTTCATCACATTAGTTTTTAATAATATCAAATCCTTTAGCTGTGAAGTGTTATCAGAAACCGGGTTGATAGAAGGTAGATGTTAATGTGGTATTGAGTATTTAATAAACCCGGTTTCTCTGCTTTTTTATACCAATACTACCGGATTTGAGCTAACATCTAGATTTGATATATGAGGAGTGAAAAATGACACAATCTACCACAAATAAATGGCTATATCTTATTAGTAAAATCAGCCAAGGAACATATAATTTAACAGCTATTTTCGTAACCACAGCAATTATTTTATTTAGTCAAAATTTAGCCATGGCTTCTACTCCTACTACTGAAAAAAACAATAATTATCCACAGCAACAAGTACAAAATACTATCCCATTTGGTGGCTTAATGCCAAAATTAGATCGAGCTATTAAAGACTTCCAAAAATATTTGGGAATTGAAGCAGAAGAGTTAGTTCGCGTCGTACTGCGGTTAGGAGAAAGACGAGTATATGTATATGAGGGAGAAGAAGAAGTTGCCAGTTATCCTGTAGCGGTAGGTAAACCAGGTTGGGAAACTCCCACAGGCAATTTTGAAGTTATTCAACTGGTAGAAAATCCTAAATGGGAAAATCCCTGGACGGGTGAAGTAATGCCAGCCGGACCCAATACTGCTCTGGGATTGAGGTGGATTGGTTTTTGGACAGATGGTAAAGACACCATTGGGTTTCACGGTACTCCCACTGTAGAATCTATTGGATATGCTGCTTCCCACGGTTGCGTGCGGATGCGGAATGAGGATGTGGTTAATTTATTTCAAAAAGTGCGAGTAGGTACAACTGTTGTGGTAGAACCATAATTCACATCTCCGGGAAAGAGGGAGTAGGGAGTAGGGAGTAGGGAGTAGAGGGGAAGAATTACTGATTTATTCACGATAATTGATTTTATTTTTAATTATCGGAGATGTCTAATAGACTTCAAAAGAAAATCTTTCAGGACTTACGCACCTAAACAACAAATCGGGTTTCATAACCCGCTTTATGTGTGAGTCCTGATAAGGTTAGAAAATATTAGCAAATCTTAAATATACTCGGAGAATGACCAGAAAGCTAGAAAAATCTATTGTTTTAATTAGGGCTTGCTGATTAAATCTAAAAGCATTGACAGGTAAAGGTAAGTACCTTTTGAGCTATGGAAAAAGTCAATATTTTAACTCTAAAAGGTTCAAAAAGTTAGCCTTTAATCCTAACTAGGGCAGAAAAATTAAGGCACTATTCTTCCTACTACCTCCTCTATATAGCAATGTGCGCTGGCATATTTACACATTGTTTTTTGTACACCTTTTCTAGTTCTAGACTGGGCTTTGAGCTGGATATTGTAAATACCTGAGTTCTCATTGCTATAACTCCCCTAACTCCTGACTTCCCCTCCTGGGAGGGGTTAGGGGTGGGTTGACTCCTGACTCCTACCCTCACCCCTGAGATTGCTTCCTTCCACTCCGTTCCAGTCGCAATGACTGAGCTATAGTAATTATCCGGATTTGATATAACTACCGAGAAGAGTCTTTAGATCAACAGAAAGTATATGCTCATCGTCAATCTCTGAGCAACTGTCCCCAGATAAAACCTTAAGTTACAAAGCTATTACCAATTACTCATTACCAATCTTCATTATTACTCACCCACAATTTTTTCCATATAATTTCCCCATAATTGAGCAGCTTGACTACTACTGCCATAAGTAGGAGAGTTATCATCATTTCCTAGCCAAATTCCTGTAACCATACTTTGATTAGGAACATATCCAATAAACCATAAATCTATTCCTCTATTAGTTGTACCAGTTTTACCAGCTTCTCCTAATCCCAAATTCGCACTACGACCAGTGCCATATTGTACAACTCCTTGCAGCATTTGAGTCATGGTATCTGCAATGTATGGTTGCAGAATAGATCGGTTAGCTTGAATATCTCCCTGGGGGTTTTCACAATTTGGGTCTGGACTGTAGGAATAAATGCAGCGACAAGTGTAGATATTATTGCGATCGCTACAATCACTACTATCTATTATTTTTCTAATAGTATGGGGTCTATTTCCAACTCCACCATTAGCAAATACTCCATAAGCTCCTGTTATCTCCAAAACGTTAACTTCACTTTGACCTAAAATTAACCCAGGTACAGAATTTAACTTGGATTTAATTCCTAAACGCTTTGCCATCCTAACTACGTTATCTAAACCTGCTTGTTGAGCAACTCGCAGAGCTACTACATTTTCAGACATTGCCATACCAGTGTACATATTCGTGTTACCACCACTGCGTTCGCAACCTTCGTAAGTTTGACCCATCCATCTTAACGAACTACAGGAATATAATTTTCTTGCTGGTATCCCTTTTTCTAAAGCAGCAGCATAAGCAAATACTTTAAAAGTAGACCCTGGTTGACGTTGAGCTTGAGTTGCCCGGTTAAACTGACTTTGTTGATAGTCTGCTCCTCCAGTCAGAGCAATAACTTCTCCATTTCTAGAATTGATTGTGACTATCGCACCTTGAGAAAAGTTATAATTAGAACCAGTATTATTAATACTCTCTTTTAAAGTTGTTTCTGCTTTAGTTTGAATTTCTTGGTTTAAAGCTGTTTGTACAATAAAATTTCCTTCTCTTGCTAAGTCTTCTCCTAACAATTCTTCTAATTCATCAAATACATGACTGTAATAATAAGGTGCTATTGTACCTTGAATAATTTCTATTGCTCTGGGATTAATTTCTATTCGCGATCGCCTAGCTCTATCTGCTTGTTGTTGGTTTATCATACCTAAACTCAGCATTCGATAGATAACTCCATCTCTTTGCTGTACAGCTTTTTCATAATTTTGTACTGGATTAAAACTATTGGGTGCTGGTAAAATTCCTACTAATGTTGCTGCTTCTGATAAAGTCAAATCTGTGGCACTTTTCCCAAAATAAAATCTCGCAGCATCTTCAAATCCATATAAATCTAATCCTAAATAAACTTTATTTAGATAAGCTAATAAAATTTCATTTTTATTATAAAAAGCTTCTAATTTGAGGGCGACAATTGCTTCTCGTATTTTCCTACCAGCAGAATCTTCTGTACCTACATAGTCTCTAAATATGCTTCTCGCTAGTTGTTGAGTAACTGTACTTCCGCCTTCGCGTATACCATCTGAGCGTAAATTTGTCAATACCGCTCTCGCAATGCCGATGGGGTCTACGCCAAAATGCCAATAAAAGCGACTATCTTCAGAAGCAATAACTGCATCAGGTAAATATTCAGAAAATTTAGATATGCGCCCCAATTCATAATGGGCAGTTCTATAGGCGGGACGTAGAGGAGTTTTGCCGTCACGAGCGTAGACAACTACCGGGCCAGTAATAGGATTGGGTAAGGGGTCTACCTGAAATTTTGTCCATTCCCATAGAATCATCAGACTAACTAAACCAGTTAATCCCGAAATGCCAAATACAGAATATCTAAAGGCTTGATTATACCACGCCGGAGGATTTATATACCGAACCGTAGCAGTATTAGCTAATGCAGGTGGTCCTAAAGTTAAAACATCACCGTGACGTAATGGTAGACTAGAAATTTGTTTTTTCCCATTGTAGAGACCATTAACTGAGTTTTCATCTTTAATTACATATGGAGCATTTGCTCTGTTCGAGTCTCGCGAAATAGATAGATGAATTTTACTAATGAGAGGATTACGAATGACAATATCACAAGCTTGAGAGGAACGTCCTAGTAAGTAGCGATCGCCTAAAAGAGGATATTTTTTAGGGGGAGTAGCTTCTGTTTCTTGTATCCACAGTTCAGGTACTTTAGCATTAGGTCTCAGTGCGAGTCGAGAAAAGTTAACACCAGCATGAATAGTTTTCACCACCTGGGTAATACTACCCAAGAGAGTTTGAGGATTACGAGGAGGTTGAGAATAATTCATAACTAAAGGGAGTAGGTTCAACAATTAATAATTAATAATTAATAATTAATAATTACCTCTTCTTATCAAGAAGAAAATTGGCTCAAATAATTTTTTTTCTGATCTTGGTCGATTGGATATTGCTAGGTTTCCTGACCATACCATCCGACGGAAAGCTCCGAAGATAGACCGCTTTTTCTCCATCAATGGAGAGACTTTATACCTTAATTTTTCGGTAATACCAGGAAGCACAAATCCCAGACAATTAAAACTCTAATTTAGTTTGAAATAGCTATTAATATCTACTTTCTTCCTTGTCACTAAGTTATATCAAATCCATGTGAATACTTATTATATAGTTAGGGAATA
The DNA here is from genome assembly GCA_051439685.1 of Trichodesmium sp. GTDB lineage: Bacteria > Cyanobacteriota > Cyanobacteriia > Cyanobacteriales > Microcoleaceae > Trichodesmium. The sequence goes on along the minus strand of JBFRWR010000702.1, from coordinate 8,968 downwards.
TGGGGGGATTGAAGTCTAGATAGAATTATAAACATATACTATATAACCGAATACTATATGATACTTAGTCTGAGAATACTTTTGCCAAAAACTTTATATATTAAAATTTATTAGTAATTATCTCAACTGAATATTACTCACCAATCCGATTAGCTTCTCTAACTTTTGACTTCTGCCATTTACCTAAATTAGGGTTTGCTGATTAAATATAAAAGTATTGGCAGCTAAAGGTTGGAGCATTTTTAAGTCCAGAAAAAATACGAGATTTTGAGTAGCTCTTGCCCAAAAAGTTAGTATTTGGGTAAGAGTTTGGGAAATTGGCTCAAGGGATAATTTTTCTGAATACTTTCTATAGAACTCTATGTTTCTCTTGGCTCTTAACTACTCCCTCCGACCTCCGACCTCCGACCTACCTTCACAAAAAGACTTTTTCAGCAAGCCCTAAATTATTGCTAACATTTTTATATAAAAATGGTATTACTTAAATTCCCATGATTAGGTTGACAATTAGATAGATCGGGTAGTTTCCTCAGTTTCAAACTATATAGCATTTTCATTTGAAATAGGGAAATCTAGTTCTACTAAAAAGGGAACAGGGAACAGGGAATAGCCAAGAAAGGTAAACAGTATTTAATACTAGCTTGGCACAAAGATTAGTGGGAACTAAAGACAATATTTTTTATCATAAAAAAAGTCAATCTAGATTTACATCTCATTGAAAAATGCTATATAAGCTGAAATTAAGATTGTCTACAATAGCTTTATTTAATTTTACTCAAAACTTTCAGAAATTGCTGCTGAATATATCATTAAGTAGTCGAGGTTTTAGGAATTTCCTACTTGAGAGAGGGAATAGGGAACAGGTATGGAGGGAGAAAGAATTTATAATTTATGGATAAGAGCGGAGATATATACCGGACTTACCCATGCACATCTATAAATTGCGTTTTTGGTAGGGGCTAATTTCCTTCGGAATGCTGCCTCTTGTAGAGGAGCTAACGCTAACGCAAACATGAATTTCCCCTACCGGAAATGTTTATCAAAGCAATCTCTGAGAATTATTACTTAATCTCTACTCTAATCCAGAGTCAGTCACTGCTCCAACACTGCTAGAAGATACTAACTTAGCATACTTAGCTAATACTCCTCTAGTATATCGGGGTGTCCGTGGTTGCCATGCTTGACGACGTTTTGCTAGTTCCTCATCAGAAATATTTAACTGCAATAAACGTTTATGAGCATCAATAGTCACCATATCTCCTTCTTCAATTAGAGCGATCGCTCCACCTACTGCTGCTTCTGGAGCTACATGACCAACTACCATACCGTAAGTACCACCAGAAAATCTACCATCAGTAATTAATCCAACTTTATCTCCTAAACCAGCCCCAATAATAGCAGAAGTTGGAGCTAACATTTCCCGCATTCCTGGTCCACCTTTCGGACCTTCATAACGAACTACGACTATATCCCCTGCTTGAATTTTGCCTGCTAATATTGCTTCTAAGCAAGCTTCCTCTGACTCAAATACTTTTGCTGGACCTGTTATTTCTGGATTTTTCACTCCTGTAATTTTAGCGACGGCTCCCTCAGTTGCTAGATTTCCTTTTAAAATTGCTAAGTGTCCTTGAGCATACATAGGATTATCCCAAGGGCGAATCACATCTTGGTTTGCAGGTGGTTCTGAAGGTACATCTGCTAATAGTTCTCCTATTGTCTGTCCTGTAATAGTTAAAGCATCTCCGTGGAGTAGGTCATGTTCTAGGAGCATTTTCATTACTAAAGGTATGCCACCTGCTTGATGCAAATTTGTAGTAACGTATCTACCACTTGGTTTCAGGTCGCACAATACAGGTACTCTTGCCCTAATTGTCTCAAAATCATCAATAGATAATTCGACATTCGCAGCATGAGCAATTGCCAAGAAGTGTAATACTGCATTGGTGGAACCCCCTACAGCCATAATTACTGAAATTGCATTTTCGATGGCTTTACGAGTAATAATTTGACGAGGTAAGATTTGTTTTCTAATAGCTTCTACTAAAACGTGAGCTGATTTTTCCGTACTATCAGCTTTTTCTGCATCTTCGGCAGCCATTGTTGAGGAGTACATCAGACTCATCCCCATTGCTTCAAAAGCTGAAGACATGGTATTTGCAGTAAACATTCCCCCACAGGAACCAGCACCAGGACAAGCTTTACGTTCTATTTCTGCTAATTCTGTTTCATCAATTTTTCCAGCACTATATTCTCCTACTGCTTCAAAAGCACTCACAACTGTTAAATCTTTACCATTATAGTTACCTGGTTTAATAGTTCCACCGTAGACAAAGATGGCTGGGATATTCATCCGGGCGATCGCTATCATTGCTCCTGGCATATTTTTATCACATCCACCAATAGCCAGAACTCCGTCCATACTCTGGCCATTACAAACTGTTTCGATAGAGTCGGCAATAACATCTCTGGAAACTAGGGAATATTTCATACCCTCAGTACCCATAGAAATACCATCGCTAATAGTAATTGTGCCAAATATTTGTGGCATTCCTCCAGTTTCTGTAACTCCACTCATGGCTCTCATGGCCAAATCATTAATACCCATGTTGCACGGAGTAATGGTACTGTAGGCATTGGCAACCCCAACAATTGGTTTGGTAAAGTCTGCATCTGCAAAACCGACAGCTCTTAGCATAGCTCGGTTAGGGGCACGTTGGACTCCTTTAGTTACTTCTTGGCTTCTTCTATTTTCTGGCATAGTATTTTTTGGCTTTAGTGTCTTATATCTTTAGATTTTCTCAGAATATCACCATGATTTGTGAGGTATGTACCAAAAAATTCAGGTATAAACCCTCTGTTTATAATTAATCATTAACAATTAAAGAGAGTTTTGACGCAGCTCAATTACTATTATCCATTGTTCATTATCCATTATTCATTATTCATTATCAATTTTAGTAATGTCCTACTTTCAAATATAAAATATAAAATAGAAAATAGTTTGAGGCAAATTAAATGGAGGCAGAAGAACTTCTCAAGCAATATGCAGCAGGAGAAAGAAATTTTAAAGGTATTGCCCTGGTAGGAATAGATTTAAAAGAGGCTGATTTAAGTAATGCTAACTTTACTAGGGCAAATTTCCAGAATGTGATATTGAGCGGTGCTAACCTGAGTGGAGTAAATCTTAGAGAGGTTAATCTGGGAGATGCTGATTTGACTGGGACTAATTTTAGCGAAGCAAATTTGATTGGAACAAGTCTGATCAAAGCTAATTTGAGTGGGGCTAATTTGAGTGGGGCTAATTTGCGGGGTTCTAATTCTAGAGAGGCTAATTTTAGTCAAGCTGATCTAAAAGGAGCTAACTTAACTGAGGCTAATTTTAGTCAAGCTAATTTAACTGAAGCTAATTTGACTGAGGCTACAATGATTCGTGTGAATTTAATCAAGTCTATTTTAAATGGCTCAAACTTAGAGTATGCGAATTTGACTAATGCTTTGATGAATGAGTCAATCTTAGTAGAAGCTAATCTGACTAATGGCATTTTGAGTGGAGCAATGTTAAGTGGGGCGAATCTGAGTAAGGCTGACTTGAGTAAATCTATTACTATTGGAGCTACTCTGAGTGAAGCTGATTTAAGTGGAGCAAAACTACGAACTACTAATGCTAGTTGGACTACTTTACGGGGGGCTAATCTTAGTGATGCTAATTTATTTAGGGCGAAATTAAGTTGGTCAAATCTCACAGGAGCAATATTAGTTAAAGCTGTTTTGATTGATGCCAAGCTGAATAAAACTAATTTACGAGATGCAGATATGACAGGAGCAATTATGCCTGATGGTACAACTTTTCCTTAAAATAATTGTTTTTACTAACTGAAAATGTTAAATTACAATCGGTAGTGTTTTTGATTCTTTATATTCACAAATATTCACAATATTTAGGTATTGTCATCAAATATAATTAAGTATATATGTAGCAATATGATTCTAAGTTGTGAGATATTACAGACTTTTAGGGAAAACTTAACTGGGAACAAGGAACAGTTTAGAAGCAAAAAATGTATAATCAGGAACATGATAAATGCTATATTCTTTTCTTTTCAGAAACACCTTAATTCTCACATCTGATTCCTGATTACTATGCAATAAAATCTATTAGTAACTGCGGGAGGAATGTCAAATGAATCCGGAGGAATTAAAGAGTCGATACACCCAAGGAGAAAGAAATTTTTCCAAAGTTAATCTAGTAGGAGCAAATTTAAAAAAAGCACACTTAGAAAAAATTAATTTAGCAGGTTCTTCTTTAGCTTGTGCAGATTTTACTAAAGCTGTTATGTATGAAGCAAATCTTTCTGATGCTTTTCTATATTCTGCAAATCTGAAATTTGTCAAATTAGGAAAAGGACAACTTATTAATTCTGATTTAACAAAAACTAATCTAGAAGGTTCTTTTTTAGTTAAATCTCACTTATCTGGTGCTAAATTAAGTGGTTCTATGTTATCTGGTGTTAATTTAAGATCTGCTAATTTAGAAGGTATTAATCTTTGTGGAGCTAATCTTAGTGGTATTAATTTACGTTCTGCTAATCTGAAATATGCTAATCTTCGTTGGGCAAATTTAAGTTGCGCTCGACTGAATGAAGCTTTAATACAAGGTGCATTTCTCACAGGGGTTAATCTTTATAAAGCACATTTAATGAAGGTTGATTTACACGGAATGGATTTGAATGGGGTTAATTTTAGTCAGGCTCAAATGAAGTATGCTAATTTATCAAGATCGGATTTAACGGCTACAAATTTTAGTGGTGCAGATTTAAGTTTTACTAACATCAAAGCAGCAATTTTCAATGGCTCTAATTTGAGAAATGCTATATTAATTTCTAGTGATTTGAGTGCAGCAGTTTTTATGAGAGCTGATTTATCTTCTGCTGTTTTAACTAATGCTAAGTTAAGCAAAACTAATCTTAATTTAGCTGATTTACATAAAGCTGATTTAAGTGGAGCTTATTTGCAGGAGGCTTATTTGTGGAAGACAGATTTGAGTGAAGCTAATCTTGATGGTGCTGACTTGAGTGGCGCAAGTTTAAGGGGCGCAATTTTGGATGGGGTAGATTTACGAAATACTAACTTAACAGGGGCGATGATGCCTGATGGTAAAGTTATTAATTAGGTTAATTAAATACTTATATCGTTGATTAGAGCTGCTTCAAAATACAGCATAAGAAAGATAATTATTTTTGATTAATTAATAATAAATTATCGGAATAAGATTCTCTGATATTGGTTTTCTGTTTTTGTGAGTATTTTCCTGGAAATTAATTTTTGCCTGTCTTGATTGATGTGCATCTCTACAATACTAAATTAATAAATTGTCGCTACAAATATTTAGATTGTATAGTCGTTAGTAGTCAATAAAAACTGCGATTATTATAATTTTTTACTCTGAAACTTTCAGACTATTATACCAGTGTGAAAAAAGAATGTTACGAATAGTAAGGGTGATAAAAATACTTTAAAGGAAATACCCCTTTGACGAAAAAGATGATTTATGACGTAAAAAATGGCATTTAACCCATTTCCAAGCAACTCCTGACTTCTGACTCCTGAATCCTAATAAACAGCCTAGTAATTTCAGTTATAGTTATCAGTCATTTGTAAAAAACATTAATCAAACTGCCGTGTCAAGACTAAAATTTTGTCTTAGGAGCAAAGACCTCTCCCCCCTGCCCCTCCCTCTCTCCTGCGAGGAGAGGGGAGAAATCCCCCCTTCCCTTGCAGGGAAAGGGGTTGGGGGGTTAGGTTTTTTTAATCCAAATTTTCAAGCTTGACGTGCGACTACTGCCTCCCTTACAAGGGTAAGTTTTTGAGAATTATGTCCTTGGATGTGGGAAGTATGGGAAGTGTGGGAGAAACTTTTAACTGATTTTTTGTATAAATAAACGTATTTTGCTTGAAATTTTATACTGAATAAAATTGGTTACTCACCCCTTTCTGAAAAACATACTCCTACTTCCTACTCCTTCCTCTGTACTCCCTAAAATCAAGGAATTTTGTACTTCACCATTATGGGAATTGTTATATAATTAATACCTCTGAATTTTTAGCAAATATTTATCTATACAAGAATAGCTAATAAGTCAGTTCTGACTTAAAAGGCTAGGTGAAACGTAAATCCTGAATGCTTGACTTATGATAAGATTCTACTGAAAACCTATAAATATCAAATTATATGGTCTATTTGACAGATAGTCATAATATAAAGGAAGTTATTGCCGAATTAACTACAGCTAATTTACTTTGGATAGATACAGAAGTTGCTGATTATAATACTCGTAAACCTAGACTATCTTTAATTCAAATCCTCACAAACCCTCAAGATTTTCACGGTGATTCAGTCTATATTTTTGATGTTTTAGATAACCATAACTTAATTGATTTTTTTGTTGAGCAAGTTATGATAAATCCCCAGATTGAGAAGGTTTTTCATAATGCCAGATATGATATTAAATTTCTTGGCAAAACCAAAGCAAAAAATATTACTTGTACTTGGGAAATAGCTAAAAAATTACCTTATTATATTTTACCAATTCCTAATTTAAAACTAAAGACATTAACAGAAAAACTAACTAATTTTACAGACATAAATAAAGAAGTACAAGGAAGCGATTGGGGAAAACGACCACTCACAGAAAAACAACTAGAATATGCCAAAATGGATCCGGTTTATTTAGCTCAAGTACACCTGGCTTTATTAGAATTAATTAATCAAAATAATCCTGAACCTGATGCTGATAATTTAGACAAACTAACTGAAAGATATGAAGAAATTTTAGATGAATGGAAAATGTTAGATTCGGAAATTTCTCATCTGCTCGAACGGATAAAATTAGCTATGCAGGCACAAAATATTTATGAATCTTCTACTTTTAAATTATCATCTGTAGAACGAACTACTCAGAAAGTGAATTTTGCAGATTTGGCAAAAATCGTTCAAAGTCAAGAAATAGATTTGGATTTTCCGATTACTTTAACTCAAAAGTTACAAAAAGAATTTGGAGACATAATTAATGAACTTCCGATTAACAAAGATAAAATTTCTACTTGGAAATTGACTTTTAAGGGTTTTGATGATACTACCGTTCAAGATTAATTACAAAAATTGCAATAATTTTTAATTGTTTGATTGGATAAATTTGTAGACTAAGTAACTATTTTATCCTAATCTTATTTAATAGTAAGGCTACTAACTATTTGTGGCTGAAGTATTGATAACTAAGTACATATTATTGAGGAAAAGTCAAGATGATGCAAGCTAAAGATATTATGACTACCGATGTCGAGACCATTAAAGGTTCAGCAACAGTAGCAGATGCAGTGAAAAAGATGAACGATCTTTGTCTGCGTGCCCTCATTGTGGAACGTCGTTATGATGAGGATGCTTATGGAATTGTCACAGAGGCAGATATTGTTTATAAGGTTACTGCTTATGGAAAAGACCCTAAAAGAGTACGAGTTTATGAAATAATGACTAAGCCTTGTATTGTTGTTAATCCAGATTTAGGTGTAGAATATGTGGCCAGGTTGTTTGCTAACACAGGTTTACACCGGGCGCCTGTGATTAAAGATAAGTTACTTGGTATTATTTCAGTTACAGATATTTTAAGCAAGGGTGATTTTGTGGAAAAACCAAAATCTGTGTTACTTGAACAGAGAATAGAAGCAGCTATAGAAGAAGCAAGAAGTATTTGTGCAGAAAAAGGTGTTACTTCTAAAGAATGTGCAGCAGCATGGGATATTGTAGAGGAGTTACAAGCTGAAGCTGCTCATCAAAAAGCAGAAAGACTTGATAAAACTGCTTTTGATGAATATTGTGAGGATAATCCAGATGCTGCTGAAGCCAGAAGTTACGATATTTAGTTTCATAGTTTAATCGCAAAAATAGCAACTAATATTTTTTTTTGTTAGCACTGAGAATAATATTCACAGGACTTACGCAGAACTAGCATATTTAGTAGGGGCGAATCGTCATATAGCCTTACGGCATAGATAGGCTTCGCCTTTTTCCTGACGGAATGCTGAGTATTCATGTCGGCGACATGAAAAACAGAGTTGTGCGATAGCAAAACGCCCCTACAGGTGGTGTATAATTTCATTTTTTGCGTAAGTCCTGATCCAGTGCTTTTTTACCGTCCCTAAAGAATGAGAGAAAAGAAGAGCGATCGCTACCCACTCTACCATGGAGAGTATTATCCTCTACTGCACCAAAAATGTTATATCATGTCGAAATGAAAATTTCTAAATAATTAGGAAAGAGTCAGGAAAGAAAGTAGGAGAAATAAAGAATACATCAGGAGCAGACATGATATTTTTCGGGAAACAATTTTCAATGACGGGTTGATCGAGATAGTCATATTGACAGGATATTTCGGACTAATGATCTACAAGTTTAAATTGTAAAATTCTTGTAGCACAGAGTTCTTACCTGTTATAGCAATCCTAAATGATTTATGAAAAGTAGCCATACATGAAAATTTTTGGAAAATCAAAGGTTTGACAGTGTGTAAACAGCTCAAACAAATATTTGATTAGAGTATACCATTTATGGCTTTTCATGAATGAAATAGGATTGCTATATACCAATTTCCAAAAAGAATGTTACGAATAATAAGCAGGATTAAAAGATTTGATCGGTAACTTATATTTGACGAAAAATATAATTGAAGATACAAAAAAGTAGATAAAACATCTTCATTCTGACTCCTAAGAATTACCCTAACTATTTGTAGCAAATATTTATCAAATTGGTATTAGCTATGTAATATCATGTCCGTTGGTATCGTTTGTCTAAAAGTTAGCGTGGATATTTACAGGAAATTTAAGTTTTTTTCTGGCTCAATTGCCTTCCTGTTTGTTGCCTGTTGCCTGTTGCCTGTTGCCTGTTGCCTGTTGCCTACCTTTTCTATACAAT
>JBFRWR010000701.1:0-6854 GCA_051439685.1 Trichodesmium sp. | reverse complement strand
GGTAATAATTGAATTAAATAAACCTGCCCCCAATCCATGAATATCCCACAAACCGATGAATAAATATGTTGTAAATTAATGGTGATTGGGGGGTGGGTTTATGATATTTATTTCGGATATGATAATTCAACGGATGAACCTACCCCTACAAGTTAATTTTTGTGATTATTAATCATATTTCCTATACCTTTGATATTAAATTGTTTAGGAAAATAAAATATATTTTCAGTGTAAATTTCATCATCGCACCAATTAGTTGGATTATTAAAAATATACTCTCTAATATTATTTAATGATGTTTCATTTCTAATAATATGTTCATAATATCCCCTTTGCCAGACTGGAAAGCCTTTAGTTTGTCGAAACCGATTAATTTTACGGGCTGAAAAAGTTTTCAAACTTCTGATAATTTCAGATAAACCATGTTTTTTGTGATGTTGATTATTATCTGTTATTTCAATAATTCCATGAATATGATTAGGCATAATCATAAAAGCATCAAGATTTATATAAGGATAGACTGTTGTTAAATAAAACCAATTAGAATAAACAATTTCTCCATAGGTATTTAAAATAATTGTATGATTATCAATCACTCCTAATAAAGATTCTTTTTGCCAAATACAAATAGTCACAAAATAAAAACCATTTTGACTATAATCATATCCTTTTAAACGGATTGATTGACGATTATGAAGATTAGGATTATATTTCATAATTTATACAAAAAATTATTTGACAATTATATCAATTGTAGGGGCAGGTTCTGTAATTAATTTTGATGCTAATAATTGAATTAAATAAACCTGCCCCCAAACCCATGAATATTCCACAAACCCATGAATAAATATTGTGATATTAATGGTGATTTGGGGGTGGGTTTATGATATTTATTTCGGATATTATGATTTAACGGATGAACCCACCCCTACGGGTTAATTAATTAATATTGTATTGTAGGGGCAGGTTCTGTAATTAATTTTGATGCTAATAATTGAATTAAATAAACCTGCCCCCAAACCCATGAATATCCCACAAATCCATGAATAAATGTTGTGAAATTAATGGTGATGGGGGGTGGGTTTATGATTATTTATTGTTGGCAATTGTAATTGAACGGATGAACCCACCCCTACCGGATTAATTATTAATATTGTATTGTAGGGGCAGGTTCTGTAATTAATTTTGATGCTAATAATTGAATTAACACGCGCCTGCCCCCATTCCCATGAATATCCCACAAACCTATGAATAAATGTTGTGAAATTAATGGTGATGGGGGGTGGGTTTATCACATTTATTGTTGGGAATTGTAATTTAACGGATGAACCCACCCCTACTATTTTTGTTGCTCTAATTTCAAAGCATTAATAACTTTTTCATACTCAACTTTCACTTGAGAAAAAATATCTGTTGCTTCTCCTGGAATAGAATTTTTTGCCTCATAAGCCAAACGAGCCATAATTTCTAATTCTTGACAAACCTGATAAAGAGTCATTGCTCCTAGAGTACCACTAATAGATTTTAAAGAATGAGCAGCATCTTTCAGTATAAGTGGATCAGCTTGATTAATGGCAATATTAATATTTTCTAGAAGTTCAGGAGAAGTATTTAGGTAAATATCTATTACTTCATCTAGAGCATCAACATCTCTTAACCCTTCTATGACTTTATTCTCAAGAATAGTCTGTTCAATAGTCTTTTTAGTCGAGAAATTATTATTATTTTCTGGAGCAGTTGACGGAGATAAATCTGATTCTGAAAAAGTCGAAGTTTCCTGTTTCTCTAAGACAACAGGCTTAGATTTACTCAAAGCCTCTACAAGCTGCTCCATGCGTATTGGTTTACTAATATAATCATCCATTCCTGCAGCTATACATTCTTCGCGATCGCCTTGCATGGCGTTAGCTGTCATCGCAATAATTCTCGGTCTGGGGCGAAGAGCTTTTTGAGAGGAGTTTGTGAAATTTTCATATTCTTGACGAATGCGACGAGCCGCTTCTAAACCATCCATCAATGGCATTTGTACATCCATCAAAACCACATCATAAGGTAAACTAAATACAGCTTCTAAAACTTCTAACCCATTACTAGCGACATCAGCACGATATCCCATTTTTTGTAAAATTTGTAAAGCTACCTTTTGATTAACTAAATGATCATCAGCTAATAATATTCGTAGTGGTAAATTCTCTGCTAATAGAGGGATACCTTCAGATTTCCATTTACTATTTGTGACTCTAACTTCAATACCTTTACCAGAAAAAATATTGAGTAAAATTTCATAAAGCTGAGACTGTTTGACAGGTTTATTAATAATTGCGGCAAATAATTGATCAGAAAGACTAATTTCTTGCTTACCTAAAGAAGTTAAAATTACCAGGGGTAAGTTTTGATAAATTGGATATTGACGAATTTTTTGGGATAAAGTCAAGCCATTCATTCCTGGCATTTGCATATCTATAATTGCCACATCAAAATCATTATGTGTAGCTATTAATTCTAAAGCTTGATTAGCATTTTTAGCAGCACTAACTATCATCCCCCAAGATTCAGTTTGTTTTGATAAAATCTTGATATTTGTACTATTATCATCAACTATTAATACTTTTTTATTTACTAATTCATTCTGATTTGTATCTGAAATATTAGTTTCAATTATTTTATCTTTAATAGTCTGAATACTACATTTTTTGACTATAGTAAAATAGAAGATGGAACCATGATTTTGATTGTTATTAGCTGAATTTTTATCTAAATTAGGTGATTTGTAGTTAACTGGAGGATTCCCGCCAATTATACCCATACTTTCAACCCACATCTGACCACCCATCATTTCAGCTAATCTTTTACTAATAACTAATCCTAAACCTGTACCCCCATATTCACGACTTGTAGAGGAATCAACTTGACTAAAAGACTTAAATAAACGATTCATCCGAGAACTAGGAATACCAATGCCTGTATCTTTGACGGAAAATTTTATTTCAGATAGAGGCCAGATATCACAAGTATTAAATTCGGAAGTATTTTGTGGGGGTAATTTTTTATTTTCTGTTTCTGTTTCTAGTCGTTTACTACTAACAGAAACTAAGACTTCACCACGAGCAGTAAATTTAACAGCATTACTCAAGAGATTGACTAAAATTTGACGTACCCTAGTAATATCTCCCATAACAGTAGTTGGAGTTTCTGGGTCAATAAAATAGGCTAATTCTAATCCTTGTTCGCAAGCTTTTCCTGCTAATAAATCAATAGATTCTTCTAGGCAAGTTTGTAAGTCAAAAGGATGTTCTTCTAAGTCTAATTTTTCTGATTCTATTTTGGAGAAATCAAGAATATCATTAATAAGTGTGAGTAAAGCATCGCCACTACTACGAATAGTCTGAACAAAATCTTTTTGATCTGACTTGAGTGGAGTATCTAATAATAAACCAGTCATCCCAATAACTGCATTCATTGGAGTTCTAATTTCATGGCTCATAGTTGCGAGAAATTCACTTTTTGCTCTAGTGGCAGCAAGTGCTTCATCTCTAGCTTTTGCTAAATGATTTGCTGTTTGTTGACGTTCTAATTCTCCACCTATCCACTGAGCCATTAGTTTTAATAACTCTTTATCTACAGCTTTAAAAGGTTCACTCAGAGCTTGAGGACTCCAAAAATTGAGAGTACCATAAACAGAATTTCCAACTATAACTTGAGTTCCCATATATGCTTCGATTTGGAAAACCATATCTACAGTGATACAAAAACCTGAGTATTTAATAGATTCAAAACAGATTGGCTGCTCTCCTAAAGCTGTAAAAATAAAAGTTTTTTCTAAATCAAATTCTTGTCCTTTATTAATAGAATTATCTGGAGTTATAGCTTCTACAATAGTATATTTATTATCTTCAATTCGTGACAATACTCCTATTTCTAAGCCGAATTTTTCACAGCCCATTTTTAAGAGTTGTTGGAGGCGATAATTGAAACAAGATATTAGATAACTATCTTGATTTTTAGATTGACTTTGCTCGGAACTGGTAGTTATTTGATATAATTTACGAATTGCTGCTTCACTTTCTTGTAGTTCTTCTTCTCTTTGTTTCCGATCGGAAATGTCACGAGAAACTGCGATAATTTCTTCTACTTTTCCAGTTTCAGAATTACGAATTGTTCGAGCTGTAGTTTCAAACCAAACGCATCTACCGTCTTGATGCAGAATACGATAAGTAAGAGTATAAGTTACTGGATTTTTGAGAATAGTATAATAAGCTTTGGCAAGTTGTTTAATATCTTCTTTAACCAAAAATTGTTCTGGATGAGTACCTATAAGTTCTGACGGGGAGTATCCCATGAGACTACTACAAGCAGGTGATGCGTGCAGAAAAACTCCATCCCAAGAGTGACGAGAAATCATATCTGTCGAGTTTTCTGCCATTAGTCGATATCTTTCTTCGCTCTCTTGACATTCACAATGAGAGTTTTCTAATGCTTCTAACATTTTATTCATAGTCTCTGCTAGATTTGATAACTCATCATTTCCTGGCACTGATACTCGTATAGAAAGGTCTGTACTTGAGGCTATCTTATTTACTACTCTGCTGAATTGTGAGACTGGGAAAATTACGAGTTTTTCGATAACAGCAATTGTAACTAGACAAAATACAAAACCTACTATTACCCATGAAATAATAAAGTAGCCCCAAAGTGATTGACCGTGCTGATGAATTATTCGCTCTACTTCTACTTTGAAAATTAAAGCTGGTTGACCATAAATATCTTTGATAATTTTCCAGCCTGCAATTTGATTAGAGTCTAGGGGTTCAACAAATATTTCTGAAGTTTGTGGTTGCTGATTAATTTCTGAGGAGTTATTTTTCCAAGGACTTATGGTTAATGATAATTTTGTTGATTTAGCTAACTCAGCTATTGCTGCTTGATCGAGATAGCGTCCAACAATCAATGTATCGTTGCTGAGAATATCTTTTTGATTAGGAATATTTCTAAAAGCAATTAATAGGGAAGCTTCAGGTAAAACAATAATACCTGTATTGGGAGTATTCAGAATAAAATTTTCTGAAGCTATATTTTTCTCTAGAGGTAGATGTTTTTTCAGACTTTCAGGTATTGGTATTATTGTTTGTTGTTCTTGATTAAATCCTTGACTAAATAAAATTTCACCTTGGGGATTTACTCTTAAAATCAAGTTGATTTTTTGATTAATAAAAAAGTTTTTGACTAAATTAAAATCTGATTCTAGTCTTGACTGATTAGTAAGCTGATTTGATAATAACAATACTGTATTCTGTTGAACTATAGTAGATAAATTGGACAACTCCTCATTTAGTCCATTTAATCCTCTAGCAACATCTAGACGAACGTAGTCTGCCTCCAAATCTTGGAAGTCATAAAGCAACATCATCGATCCTGTAGCACACAAAACCACTATCAGACTAGCGATCGCACTACTGATAACTATTAGTATCTTTTGACGAAGTTTCATCAGGTCGTCCCTTCTTAATTCCTATTCACCAACCAGACACAAATTTTTATTACTCCTATTGAAGTATAAAAACTGTGAATGAGGTATTTGCTTTGTTCTGATAGCTACTACCCTAGGCATGATTTTGCATCAAACAAATAGTTTCCTAACTACAGCCTAACAATTTACAACAATAGAAGGTATAAATTTTTAAATAATTATCAGGATTTTCTCAGGATAAATAGCTAGGTTAATGACAATTATAGTTCGAGTATTTTCGAGGAAGAGTAGAGTTAAATGAAGTTGATAGTTAAATGGCCAAATAATTTCAGGTTAGGGCAATGGAAATTTGATCCATCTTCTTTACAAGTACGTCTGACGGTAGGTCTTGCAATATTTTCTGTCTTAGGATTGGGTACAGTTGCTGCATGGACAAGCTGGAAAATGCAGCAGTTATTAGTAGTGAGTCACAAAAATAATATTGAGCAAATAGGTGAACGTTTTCCTATAGATGTGGAAATGTATAGCAAAATGTTGTCTACAAGGAAAAGTTTGCAGAAGGCCATTGATAATTTAACGAGGTCTAATATTTTTATTTGGGTCAAAAGTCAAGATGGAAAGGTTCTAAATGAATCAACAAATTTAAAGAATGATAGTGACCATTTAATTTTAAAGTCTCTAACAAAGATGCCCATCAAACCTTCAGTATATTCAATTAATGGACGCTATTTTGTCTTATGTGGTGGCCAGCTTACCGTTAAAGGTATAAATCTTGGCAGGTTGTATATTGCTCTGGACATTACGCGAGACCAAGAGATGCTGAAGACAATGGTATTAACTCTGAATATGGCTAGTATTTTGGCAGTAATTGGAGTGACAGTTGCCATAACTATCTATATTCAAAGGTCTTTGAAACCTCTACGTCAAATTGGTCAATTTGCCGAGAATGTTAATGCTGATCGTTTGGCTCAAGCAACAGTTTCTTTGCAAGCTGCTCCTAGTGAAGTGAAGGAGTTGGCCAGAACTTTGGATACTATGTTGGGCAGATTATCTGATTCTTGGGAACAGCAAAGACAGTTTGTGAGTAATGTTTCCCATGAATTAAGAACTCCTTTAACTATTGTTTCTGGGTATCTTCAAAGTATTTTGAGAAGGGGAAATAATTTAACAGAGACTCAGAAAGAAGCAATTTTGATAGCTTCTGGGGAAGCGCAACGAACTGTTGAATTGTTGAAAGATTTATTGGAGTTAGCGAGGGCTGATAGTGGCCAAATACACTTTCATTTAGAATCGGTGGTACTGAATGATTTACTAGCAGAAGTGGTAGAAATGGCAAAGCAATATAGCGATCGAGAAATTATTTTTAGGTTAGGAACTGGTAGTAATA
>JBFRWR010000700.1:0-5548 GCA_051439685.1 Trichodesmium sp. | reverse complement strand
AAGTCGATTGGTAGTACCCAGAAAGAAAAAAACAAGTAGCCTGAAGCAAAAGCAACAGGGTAGAGGGTCGGTGGTAGAAATGCCTTTTGACAGACCCTTTCAGGTATAGCCTGGAGAATCTGCGCGTCTTTAGACCGCAGAGTGTCAAAAGAATTTA
Source organism: Trichodesmium sp. (assembly GCA_051439685.1). Classification (GTDB taxonomy): domain Bacteria; phylum Cyanobacteriota; class Cyanobacteriia; order Cyanobacteriales; family Microcoleaceae; genus Trichodesmium. The sequence continues at coordinate 5,391 of JBFRWR010000700.1, read as the reverse complement.
ATATTTTATTTACAGATACCCTCTTAGGTTCAATCTTTAATATATCCAATTCTTTTTTGCATCTTAAAAATTCCATGACTACAGATTCTTTATTTCAACGACTAAAACACCCTAATCCTCATTTGCGAGAACAAGCAATGTTTGAAATTGCTGAGTCCCGCGATGAAAATACGATTCCTCGTCTGATCGGTATTTTGGATGAAGAGGATACGACTTATCGTCGGGCGGCCGTAAAAGCATTAGGAGTAATCGGTGTAGATGCTGTTCCTTCAGTAGTTGATTGTCTACTACATAGTGGAAATGTAACTGTACGAGGAAGTGCAGCTAAAGTCCTAGCTCAGATTGCGATTAACTATCCTGATGTACCTTTTTCTGAAGCAGGTTTGCAGGGATTAAAAACTGCTATCAATGATCCAAATCCAGTAGTTCATATTGCAGCAATCATGGCATTGGAGCAAATAGGATCAACTGCTTTCGATATTTTAGTGGAGTCGTTGCAGAATACAGATAACGTAGCGGTGCAGGTAGCAATTGTTAATTCTCTCTCTTCTATTAAAGATCCGAAGGGAGTTGAAATCCTGACAAAATTTGCTAATGATGAATCTGTAGATTCTTATGTACGGGAATCAGCTAATAGTTCTTTATCTCGCTTAGATTTAGTAATGAATTATCAACGTTAGGGTGAGTCTTTAAATAATATCATGTCTGGTAGTATCATTAATGTTAAACTAAGTTATACACCCTAATTATTTTTGTTACAAGGCAGGGAAGTGGGAGCATCTTGCTCCCTTACTCGCGGGCAAGATGCCCCCACTGGGGATTACTGACTCCTATATACCATGACTATGCAGGACTAATGATTAGGGGTCTGATAAATTCAGATAGTCAAAACTTTTTTTATTCAGAAATAATTAAGGATTTCTGATAAAAACCTGAAATAAAAGAAAATTAGTAATAAACAAATTAATTAGCCAAGTCGATGATTTTGTTCTAGTTCAATACTAGATTCATCTTCATTATCTTTAGGAACAAGATAATTACCATTTTGAGGTTGTAAAACCGCTTTAATAGTTTTCAGAAAACGATTAGATGAAACTTTACCATTAAGTTGTTGACGAGCTTTTACCTTCTTAACTAAATGTCGCATTACAGATAAATCTAATTCATCTATAAAATGGTCAGCGATTCTTTCTCCCATCACATCAATTGCTTCAGAATATTGTTTTTTCAACATATCAATTGCCAGATAGGCTTCATCATTAATTTGCCCTGAAGTATCATTTATTGTATCACTAATAGAATTATTATTGGCAGTATTTTCTCTGATATTTTTATCCTCTTCCCGATCGGATGTTTCTGGTCTAATTTGACGACGTTCTATAAAACTTTGATAATCAATAACACTCATACCAAGATTATGAATATGATGATGTACATGATCTATTAGGTCAACTTCATCTGGATTGTAGTAACCTCGAACATTATTAATACCATGTAATTGCGCCCAACGTTTGAGAAGAGTTTCATCTTCTAAATTGTACCTTTCTAACATTTGACTGGTACTTAAATCGCTTTGTGGTGTTACTTTGAAATCACTCATTAATCAATTCTCCTTTAAATAATTTAAGACAATGTATAAATATATATTAGATTGATATTACCATCAAAGACAGTTTTGAATTACCACCTCTAGATGACAACAGAAAAAAAAATTAATTAGCTTTATAGCAATCTAAAAAATCACTGAAAATAAAAGCCAAATTCTCAAATTTGTCTAAACAATCTCAAATAGAAATTTTGACAATATTAGAGTCTCTTGACTCTATGATCATTTTTACAATAATTTATATTCTATAGCCAAACTTGCAAGTAATCTGTAAAAAAATTAATTTATTTAGATTTTTTGAGTTTGGCAAATCCTCATAGGACTTGCTACTATAATATACCATCATCTATAATTAGAAACTTGAGTATTACTGTAACATCTATAATTATGCCTAGATACGATTATTTTTGTCCAACTAATCAACAAAAAGTAGAAGTTTGGCACAGTATAAATGACAATATTACAAATTGGGGTGAGCTATGTAAGTTCGCTAAATGTGATATAGGCGACACACCAGAAGATACCCCTGTAAAACGCATGATTACTGCCCCTACAGTGATCGTAGAAACAGGAATTAGCGATCTAAAAAGTCATGGATTTAGTAAATTAGTAAAACGGGATCAAGGAGTATATGAAAATGTCACGGCAACAGGTGATGAAAGTCGGATAGTTAACATTAATGACCGTAGTACCTATCCAAATTTCAAAGAAAAATTAGGAGATTAAATATCATCAAAAATATCAGATTTTTGAGCTTCAATAATTATCTGCTAAAGCTGCATTAATTATCTTAATAAATACAAATAAGTTTTACGTTGTTAACAGTTTTAGTGTCAACATTTCCTGCGGAATACTGCGGATTAATGTGGGGAAGCAAAACAGCTAGTGCAGGATGACGGAAATATGTTACCAGTGACAAAATGCTCAAAGTCTTACCCATCAAAACTTCTAACTTATGAATTATGACTTCTGACTTCTGACTTCCGCGTAGCGGTACTAGCTCCCATTCAGCAGTCAGCTCTTAGTTTTTTTAATGTAATGAAGCTAGGGTTCTTTTAATTTATACTAGATTTTTCACCATAAATCTAAGTTGTTAATCCATATCAAAAAGTAGATAAAAAAACGGAAACTCCTTTATGTTCTCTTTACCCAATTATTAATTATTAATTATTAATAATTAAATAATTCTGGTTTAAAGCCTCCCCTTGGATAGGGGAAAAAAGAAATGATATTTCCCGATATTCAATCAAGAACGGTTTTAACCAGAGGTAATTATCAATTATCCATTATCAATTATCAATTAATGAACTTTTTCCCTGTTTCCACTTCCCTCAAAGCCGTAATATTTTTATACACAAATAAAATAGGATTGCTATATCAGAAATCAGAAAGTGCATAAGTAAGTCGGCTCAGAAAAACATAACTATATTGATTTTTGTAAATGAGTTTAAATTCCAACTAAATAGCCTTTTTGAGTTAAGTTTACATTCTGTTAGATAGTTTGGTTTATTTCCGCCAACCTACTTAGATAAGAATTAATAATAATTTGCTTTTGAACGATGTACACAAAAATAAGTCGTTTCAATTCACAATAACTTATACCTACTTAAACCTATTTGATATAGCATTTCCCAAGCTAGTGAGGTACAGATATTGATAATTAAATTTTATCAGTGCGAGCATCTTGCTCGCGTAGGTGTACCTCACGCTTAGTGAAATCTGCTATATTAATACTAATTAATCTTCCTTATACCATTTTGAAAAAAGAATATTACGAATAGTAAGGGCTATAAAAAGATTTTCAAGGAGATGCTCTTTTGACAAAAAAGATGATTGACGGCCTAAAAAATGGTATTGAAGATTCCCACGCGACTCCTGACTCCTGACTCCTCAAAAGTCTCCTAGCTATTTGTAGCAAACATTTATCAAATTGGTATTATTCCCTAAATTTCTCAGAATTTGTATCTAATCAACCTTAAAGCTGCTCTAATTACTCAGAATTTTTGTTAATTTGTTAATTAAAAAATATGTATCTTAAAATATTGCATATAAATAGCATATAAGCCAATTTTTTGTATTTTATGGGTAATTCCAAACCAGACTTTTTTACATCATTAAAAAAACACAATAATCAACTTGATTTATATAACTTTCTGGAACTGCCAATAGTTAGTATTACTATTGGAATTTTTATAATTTTATCAATTATATTAACCCTAATAGAATTATCTATATCGAAAAATTCACCCTATCTATTAATATTCAAGATAGCAAGTCAAAGCTTAACAATACTATTTGCTATAGAACTAACTATTCGATTGATAGTTGCCCCCAATAAAAAACTTTATTTTCAAGAATACTGGTTAGATATATTAGCCATTTTCCCTTTACTCAGAGTCTTCAGAATAATCAGAGCTTTGCGACTATTAAATCTACTAAGAATAATCAGATTATCTGGTGTACTTCATCGTTATACCAGCACATTTCCTTACATTTTGCAAAGAGGTCTTCTCGAATACTTAATTGTTTTTGGATTACTATTAATAACCATTCTATTTGCTAGTATTGCTATCCCCCTATTTGAAACTAATAATAGCTCCAGTTTTACCTCTTTAGAAGCAGGATTTTGGTTTAGTATTTACTCTCTATTTGCTGGAGAACCAATTCCCGGCCCACCATCCTCATTAGGAGGAAAAATAGTTGCCGTATTTGTGATGTTTATGAATGTCACTATCTTTGCTATGTTCACTGGTACAGTATCAGCATTCATGGTAGATAAAATTCGTCGAGAGGATGATATTGTGGACTGGGAAAGCTTTAGTAATCATACAATTATTTGTGGTTGGAATCGCAAAGCAGAAATAATAGTAAAAGAATATAAAGCAGCAGGTAAAAGCATAGGAATACCAATTATAGTCATAGCTGAATTTGAAAATCAACCTAATTTTACAACTCCAGATATAAAATCACAGGTACAATTTCTCAACGATGATTTTACGAAAGTTACTGCTTTAGAAAAAGCAGGTATACGTCGTGCTGAAACCTGTATTATTTTATGTGATAAAAGTCATAATCGAAACGATCAAGATGCAGATGCTCGGACAATTTTAGCAGCATTAACTGCGGAAAAATTAAATCCAAGTGTTTATACTTGTGCGGAATTACTTAATTGTGAATATGGCTCTCATTTAGAAATGGGAAATGTCAACGATTATATAGTTAGTCAAGAACAAAGTGGTTTTTTATTAGCTCAAGCAGCTTTAAATAAAGGTTTAATTAGTGTATTTTCCGAATTACTAACTTATGAAAGAGGAAATCAATTTTATCGGATAACTATTACTTCCGAATGGGTAGGCAAAACCTTTTTCGAGTTATTTATACATATTAAGCAAATTCATAATGCTATTTTAATAGCAGTTTCTCAGCCTAATAGTAAATTTAAAATTAATCCCAATGATTATATATTTCAGGAAGAAGATGATTTAATTGTAATAGCTGAGAGAGAAATTAAATTATAAGTTTCATTATTTAGTTAAGATGTAATTTTTCAGATGATGATGACTTTACTACTCCCGAAAAATCTAGAATAGATCAATTTTCATATGCATAATATCTGTAAGAATTCAGCTATAGCAATCTGCCCATAGGTTGTAACAAATTAAAAAGTAAATAAAAAAATTGAAGCTCCCACTTCCAGTTAAGTGTTACCTATTCCCTAAAAAACAGTAATATTTTCACAACGAATAAAATAGGATTGCTATATCAGCTTTTTCAAGAATCAAGCA
>JBFRWR010000699.1:0-8086 GCA_051439685.1 Trichodesmium sp. | reverse complement strand
TGTCTGAAGGGAATATTATTTTGATCGTCTCTAAATGGATAATATGAACCGTAAAGGGTAACAAATAATAACCGTTCATGATCTTTCCAAAAGCTCAGATATTTCATCGGTTCTTTTTTTAATTCACTCAGAGCATAATCAAAATCAGGAACACCAACTATAAGAGTTCCTCCTGGTTTTAAGGCAACGTGCCAAGTTCTCAGTATTGATAAAATTTCGCATGGAGGGAAATGCTCTAATAAATGTGAAGCACGAATAGCTTCTGGTATATCTTCACCAACGAACCAAAGATAACGGCTATCACCAACTAGATCGACACCTTTACCTGGACTTAGATCGAAATTAAGCCAGCCTTCACTTTTGGTTGAATTACTACCTAAATTTACTTTCATTAATCATAGTCCTTATTATTATGTACATTACTAAAACTCTAATTGAGTTATCTCAATTATCTATCTAGTTTACAGCAACATTGCAATTTACTAAATCCCATAATTTTAAAATCTCATTCCTTACATAAATTCCTAGATAATATCCTATCTCTAGAAGGCAAATTCCAGAAAACTTCTACTAGATATGACAGTTATACCTAAGTCCTGAAACTGAATTATTGTTGTCATTTTTTTCGCCCAATAAACAGATAATAAGGTACTTTGACCCCTGGTAAAAAAGGAATAGTTGACATCCTTTCCATAAATTGAATAGTTTCAAAACGATAATGCAGATAAGGAGGGTGTTCAGCAGATAAAAAGACATTATCCTTGCCAAACCAAGCAGGCCAAAAATGACGAGATAACCAGGAGTGCGAAGACCACTGTTTTATAGGATATTTACGAGAAACATAAAAGTCAACAATTCCAATAATTCCACCAGATTTTAATAGACTGTAGGCTCGATCTATAGCTGCAAACCAATCTGGAATCATGGTTAAGGAGTAGGAAAATGTTACAATGTCAACAACCTGTTCTGGTGGAGTAAATTGGGTAACATCAGCTTCAACAGTCTCAACATTAGACCATCCATTAGTAATAATTCGCTCCTTTGCTATTTCTAGTAAAGAAGGACATAGATCGACAATGTAGAACTTCTGAAATTTGTCTAGTTTATCATTTATTGATTCAAGATTAGCGCCTGTACCACCTCCTAGATCGAGCCAGATATCTCCAGGATATTGAATCAGGGATTGATACAGTTCTTCTCTTCCTTGGAGCAGACGTTTGCGAAATTTGTCATAACCCTGAGCTTGACCTTGATAAAAGCTTTCTAGTCTTTCCTGATGATTACTACCTTGAATAGGTTTAACTAAATGGTATAATATATTCAAGTCTTGAGCAAAATTACTAAAAAATGACACTATTACCTCCTTAAGCTTTAACTAAATCAGCAATATAAAAACTGCCATAAGTATGAACGCGGTCTTTTTGATGGAGTTGCTTTGCTAAATCCTGATCGTATTCCAGGAGTTCAGCTAAATTATGCTCTTTACCTTGGATAGAGACAGAGATAGGATCGACATATTCTACTTCAAAACCACCACTCCGAAATAGAATGCGCGACTTATTCTGAGAGCGATCGACAATAGCTTGCCATTCTCGTTTTAGCTCTGCATATTCATAATTACTAAGCCAGTCCATGTGATCTAGTAAAACGAAATGAGAAATACTAATATCATTATTACGCTCTAAAAATTGAGCTAGTATATCTGTATGAACTGAGATGCGATCCACTAATCCCGCTTTGAGTAGTTGAAAATTTTCTGGCTTTAAATATTCTGGGCAACAACTTCGTGTATATTTGCCTTCAAGAAAAACTCGCCAGAAGTAATTATCCCACATCGGAATTTCGCTAAAAACTTGCTGACAACAATCTTCTACAAATCCTGATACTCCATTTTTCAGGTAGCGTTCCATTTGTTGTCGTTGTTGAGGGGGAACACCTAGCATCCACAGCGTTAAGTCACTATCCATAATCTGACGGATAAATTTTTTCCAAAACCTTTGGTTAAGCTGTTCGTCATAATATATCTGACGTTGCTCCTCAATAGTTTGAGCTTTGAGCAGTGCATTAATTTCATCTCGAACTTTGACAACGCGATCGATGTAGAAATTAATCAATTGAGCAAAGATACCTGTTGTACCATGAAAGAAAAAAGGACGCTTACTTGCAAAATATCTCGCTCCATGAGTATCCCAATATTGTTGAGCAAAAGGGGATAAATAACCACGAAGTTGTTGCTGATAAACCTCTTTAAAGTTAGCTAAATGACCTTCCCCAAAAAGCTGGAAAAAGCTAGAATAATCAAGTTTTCTAATTCCAGCTATTTTCAGTTCAAGTAGAGCATTTTGTCGAGGGTTAACATCAACTGCATAAATATGTTCTGGTTCATCAAGTGCATATTCAAGAGCATTACATCCGGCTGAAGTCAAGACTAAAACTGTATCATCTTTGCTCAAATTCATAGCAACTCTGTCTAGTCGTGGGTCTTCCCAACAAGTTACATAAACTAGATTATTTCGATGTAGGGAATGAAATCCTAAATCTAACCAACTGTCAATTTTTGGAATTAAAGTCATTGGTTATTACCTAATTTAATTGTACAGAATAATTGAATGAATTTATGGTAAAATCAGCATTGCTTCTTGAAAACATTCAATATTCATCAAATCTTTAGGGGTGTGCGCAGCAGGATTAAGTCTATGGTCAATCATTCCAGCTATTTGTAAAGCTGCGGCAACAAGTTCAGAACAAAAAAAACCTGCCGAAGCGTTAGGTAATTTTCCCTTGGTTTCTGAATGCAAATATTTATTCTGTGCTAACCAAGAACCTATACTTTTACAAAAAGCATAAGGAGTATGACGATCGTTAAGATGCCAGAGCCATGATTGCATTTGAGCAATCCTATCATAGGACAACTTTTTTTGCAAAGGAAACCACCATGCTTTTCCACAAGTTTTATAGATATCAAGCCAATTGCTTAACCAATGAACTTGAACTCCTTTTAAACGCTTCTGTTCTTTAAAATCTGGTAATACTGTGTAAGCTGTCGATTCTGCAATGAGAATATCCTTACACTGTTTATTTAGACATTCCGTTTCTAATACAATAGCAACATGACTATAGGGACTCCTGGTAAACCATCGAATCATTTTGGCATCTAGTCCATTACCTGAAAAGGCAATGACATCACCTGGACTTACATGGGATAATATTTTATTGATTTTGTTACTCATACTTAAGTTATAGTATAATGGTTCTCAATTTATCATAAATGTGGGCTTTGAAAAAAAATTGGTTCAATTGATGATATTGTTAAGAGCGAAGTCAGCAGGGAGCAAAGAGCAAATTGTCAGTCTTAAATTTCATGTGAAAAAAGGTAATTGCGTCCATGCTATCCAGAAGAGTAATATTAACATTAGGCTCATAAACCCAATTAGATGATCGAATTCTTCGATCGCTCTTGGTAACTTAATTGCTAGTGGCTGAAAAATTAACAGATATGCTACCCAACCAATAGCAATAGTTACCAGTGGTTTAATAATATTTTTGATGGTGTAAGCTTCATAGTAAACGGCATTTGCTACTATTAACCCGCCCAACAACAGAACCATTGCCCCCCAAAAACCAAGAGATACTTTGATTTTTTCCTCGTTTTTCTGGTGGGGGAGAAAAATGAATTTAGCAAAAGAAATTGCTGTTCCTACTGCTGCAATATTCATCGCAACAACCTGCCAGGGTAAGAAGTTTTTCGAGGTTAAGACTTTTGCCCCAAAACCAGAGAGTAGGGGAAAACCAGAAATAGAGAAACTAGCGATCGCTACTGCTACCCAAATTCGGTGATCAATGGGGTGATGGTGCAATTCTTTAAAGTTACGACTCGGCAAAACTCCTGCAATTAAAAACAGAGCAGATTTAACTAAACCGTGAGTCAAAGCATAGAAACCTCCTACTACTGGCGCAGCAAGGACAAAGCCTAACTGAGAAATGGTGTGAAATGCCAACATTCGCTTTGTATCTTTTTCAAATACGGCATACCCAACTCCTAAGAGTGCTGTACTAACTCCAAAAAGTCTGACGATAGGATCGATTTCTTCTAGCATCAGGGCACACCTTACTAATGGAAAAACCCCTGCTTTGACTACTACTCCTGACAACATTGCCGATACTGGACTTTGTGACTCGGAGTGGGTTAGGGGCAACCATAACCCTGATACAAATATACCACCTTTTGCCAATAATCCCACAAATATCAGGGCGATAGCTTCTGGGGGCGCACCCCGCAAACCCATAAAATTAAAGGAATTATGCGCTTGATATACTAGAACTGCTCCGACTAGATAAAATAGCATTGCTGTATTACTGACAAACAAATAGCGCAACCCTACCCAAATTGATCTATCGGTACGAGGATAAGCTATAAGTAGAAAAGAAGCAATACTAATTACCTCTAAAGCTACATACAAACTAATAAAATCTGCACAAATAAAAGTAGCATTTACACTACCATGCAGAATCACTGCTTGCATATAGAAAAAAGCTGTTTTCTCGCTATTCCAACAATAAAGAATTACTGCTGCTGTTACTAGAGCATTAGTAATGATAAAAAAGCCACTCAGTTGATCAATAGTTAAACTAACGCCAAAACTATCTAGTAATTTAATATTTACAGGGGATGGATTTGCAAATATATATAAAGCATAATCAGCCGAAACAAATGCTATTCCTAATGCTAAAAAGCGGTCTAGTTTCGGTAGGAGATAGATAATAAATCCTACAAAAAATGGTAATGCCATCCAGTCAATCGTAATATTGGTCATGGTGTATTATGTTCTTCAATTGGGTAGCATTTAGGAATTAAATAAACTCTAATTTTTAGATTGGGGTTATTCTTTTTTAAGGTTTTAGTTGTTAAATCAAAGTATTTAATCATATGATTTATTTTGGATTTTTTTGAAAATTTCTGGCAAACATTTACCCATATTTTATTTTTTTCTTCAACCTTTTTCCTCTTAATTTTTTCTTCTTAATTCTTGTCAAGAATATCATACTTGTACCATCCAGAAAACTATAATTAACATTATAGCCATCATCCCAATCAAATGCTCAAATTCTTCAATTTGACTCGGTAGCTTAGTTGCTAATTTCTTGAAAATTAATAGATATGCTATCCAACCAATTGCAATAGTTGCTAATGGCTTAACAATATTATTGATACTATAAGCTTCATAATAAACTGCATTTGCGATTATTAATCCACCTAGTAAGAATACCATTGCCCACCAAAAACCTTGTTGAATTTTCTTTTCTGATTCACTTTTTTTGTGAGGTAAAAATATAAATTTAGCAAAGACAATGGTTGTACCTATGGTTGCAACATTCATCGCAATAACTTGCCAAGATAATAGATTCTTAGTTGTTAATATCTTTGCTCCAAAACCAGATAATAGGGGAAAACCAGAAATAGAAAAACTGGCGATCGCTAATGCTATCCAGAGTGAGTTATTCATGGGTCGATTTTGCAACTCCTGAAAGTTACGACTTGGTAAAACACCTGATATTAAAAACAGTGCTGATTTTACAAACCCGTGAGTCAAAGCATAAAAACCTCCGACTTCTGGTGCTGCCATGATAAAACCCAATTGGGAAATAGTGCTAAATGCTAGGGTTCGCTTCGTATCTTGTTGAAAAAGCGCCAAAAATACTCCGAAAATTGCTGTACTAACTCCAAATATTCTGACGATCGGATCGATTTCTTCTAACATTAAGGCACAGCGTACAAAAGGAAAAACTCCTGTTTTAACTACAACTCCCGACAACATTGCTGAGACAAAGCTCTGTGACTCGGAGTGAGTTAAGGGCAACCATAACCCTGAGATAAATATACCTCCTTTGACTAATAACCCCAAAAATATTAGAGCGATCCCTTCTGGAGGAGCATTAGTCAAACCCATAAATTCAAAAGAATTATTGGCTTTATATACTAAAGCTGCTCCCACCAGATAAAATAACATTGCCGTATTACTGACAAACATATAGCGTAATCCTACCCAAATAGATTTATCTGTACGGGGATAAGTTATCAGGAGAAACGCAGCAATACTAATTACTTCTAGTGCTACATACAAACTAATAAAGTCTGCGCAAATAAAAGTGGCATTGACACTACCATGCAAAATTACCGCTTGCAAATAGAAAAAAGCTGGTTTATTAGTATTCCAACAGTAAAAAATTACTGCTGCTGTTACTAGAGCATTAGTAATAATAAAAAAGCCACTTAGTTGATCGATCTTCAGAGTTACACCAAAACTATCAAGTAATTGTATGTCTAAAAGAAAGGATGGATCTGCAAATATTGCCAAGGCATAGTTTGCAGACAGCAATACTACTCCCAGTGCCAGAAAGCGAGAAAGTTCAGGTAGTAGATAAATCAGGAATCCTACAAAGAATGGTAATGCCATCCAGGTAATTGTAATATTGGTCATTGCAGTTATCAGTTATCGGTTATCAGTTATCAGGTATCAGGTATCAGCTTTTTCAGTTATCAGCTTTTTCAGTTATCAGTATCGACTGCTGCAGTTAAAAGCTTGATATACTGAATTTAACTAGCTATCAATTTTTGGTGGAAGTTCAAAGGGGAAACAAGATGTTTTTAACCCATAGCTTGAAAAACATAATTTTCTTGCTGTTAACGTTTGCGTAGCATTCCAGAGGAACGTTCCTCCTACGGAGGCTAGCTGTTTGCGGAGCATTCCGGAACGGAAATGCTAATAGCTGAAGGCTTACTTGATCATGGTTTATTATTGTCTTCGATCGCTTTAGTTTCCAGGGTAGGATTATTGTTTGCTAATTTCATTACACCTACTAACATTAAGGCTTGAATGGAAAAGCCAATTACAATCGCGGTTAAAATAACTGCCTGGGGAACGGGATCGGAATAAGCAATATTTTGGGTTGTGGCTACAATCGGCGTAAATACACCATCTCGCGATGCTACTAGGACATAGTAAGCAATAACTCCTGTACTCATAATATCCATTGAGATGATTTTCATCACCAAATTTTTCTTAAAAATGATGCCAAAAAATCCACATAATACAGTGAAAAATATACAAGCTTCTAACATAAATGTTGAGTAATTCATTGTTTTTTTTAGGGAATTAATTGATTTTAGTGTAATAGGAATTATACTTAAATATTGATTGACAATTAAACCAATATCATCAGACATTTTGCACGATTAAATTAATGGATGAATTTATTTCAGATTTGCATTTTGATAATTATTTTTTTATTATAAAGTTATCTAAAATTTATAGCAGTTTGCCGTTTGATTTAGGGCACAGTTTTTAGGTTTTCACCGAATAACTTGACTAGATCATTAAGATGAAGTTGTGCTAAATTAGCTAACTGCTATATATTATTAAACATGAAATTGGGTCAAAAGAAAAAATTTCTTTGATACAAGTATTATAGTTAAGTCGAGCAAGCCTCAAGTTGGGTCTAGCTGGGGTGCTTGATCAAAATAATTTTTGTTTTGATGATGTAGGGTAAGTAGTGGCCATAATTAATCAATTTAATCTGCTAGAAATTTTCCATGTTCGCTTCTACGGCTTGACCGAAAAATGAGGTCTTAAGCGTCCCCTTTTAAGGATAAACAAGAAAAAATTTTCCTTTTATTCAATCCTCTCCCTAAAAGGAAGAGGTAATTATCAATTATCCATTATCCATTATCCATTATTAATTATTGAATGGTTGGCTAATTGAACTTTCTGGTTCTGCTAGAATTAGTTCTTGGTATGATTTTAGAAAGTTGTTTCTGAGTCGATGAAATAAATGTAAAAAATGTCTAATAAAAGAAATACAGTCAAGTATAGTAAATTCTATGCCTCCCGTATTAAAATATAAAGGGCGGGCATATTCCTGAACTTCTAGATTTATTTTTTCAGTAGTAATAAATATATAGTTATATCATGTTCGGTTGAACAGTTATAAATAATTAGGGAGGAGTCAGGAGACAGGAGACAGGAGACAGGAGATAGGAGACGCGGAGTCGTAGGGACGTTGCATGCAACGTCCGTACAGGAGTCAG